>JAJXXS010000262.1 GCA_021780975.1 Pseudomonadota bacterium | reverse complement strand
ACTGTTGCAGACTATGCAGAAGCACGACGGACACTCGCCGAAAGAATTTCCGCCATGTTACCGTGAAGGGCGCCGTCAGGCACCGCTCCCCACGCAGGCAACCGCACCGGAGCGGCAAAGCGCCGCCCAGCAACCGCTCCAACCCGCACCCCGGGGCCTCCGCACGACACCGCAAATGTCAGCCCCGCAAAGCCTGTAACCTGCCGCAACGGACCCTTAAGTTTTTCCCCCGGAATCAATATACTGGCCCCCACGGCCACAACGCGCCGGACATAACCAGGAGGAAAACCATGTCCCAATCCGTATTCCAGCTTTTGTTCAGCACCCCCATGGGCTTGCTGGTGGTGTTCACGGTCGGGTTTGCCGTGGTCATGGGCATCGTGCTGACCTATGTGTTCAGCAGGATCAGCCGCAAGGACGCGGAAAAGAAGTGAGCGCCAGGCCACTTGCTCAATAGCTGTTGCGCACCTCTGTCACCTGCGGAAAGCGCCGCCGCACAGTTTTTTCCACCACGGTCTTCAGGTCCAGCACCGAATTGGGGCAACCCACGCAAGCGCCCTTGAGACGCACCCGCACCACCGTTCCCTCCAGGGCCACCAGTTCCAGGTCGCCGCCATCGCGCAAAAGCACGCGGCGCGCCTCCTCCAGGGCGTCGCGCACCCCCTCCTCGGTCAGGGGAGGAAGATCCCGGGCCTCTTCCTGCACGGCCTCGCGGCGGGCCAGTTCCTGGCGGCGCGAAATCTCCAGTGACTCCCGGGGATCACGCGCATAGAGTTCGTCCAGTTCGGCCTCCGTATACCAGCGCTCGCGATAGCCCGGAGGAATCTGATCCAGTTCCGCCAGCCGGTTGCGCTCGCGGATTTCCTCGGCGGTATGGCGTTTGAGTTGAAAGGCTTCTTCCATCACGCGTTTTCCAGTCGATTTCCTCTATGATGCAGGAAAAGAACAATGGCAAGGCCTCCGGCACCGATGACCAAAATCCGCTCGCTACTGATGCTCGCCGCCTTGCTCTGGGGACTACAGTCGCCCGCTTTCGGGGCCGTAGATGTGATCGTAAACAACGATGTCCCCTTGCGCCAAATAAGCGAGAACACCCTGAGAGCGATATACACCCTGCGCCAGACCCGCTGGCCCGATGGCCGGCCCGTGCAGGTGTTCGTGCTTGCGGACGATGATCCGCTGCACGGCGAGTTTGCCAAGGGCCTGTTGGGCATGTATCCCTATCAGCTGCGCCAGATCTGGGACCAGATGACATTCAGCGGCATGGGACAGGCGCCCGTGCAGCTATCCAGCCAGACGGAAATGCTGCGCCGCGTCGCCGCCACGCCGGGCGCCATAGGCTATATCTCCATTCCTGCCGGAAACGAGCATGTCCACATCCTCTCGATTCGCTAGGCTGGCGGGCGTACTGGCCGCCCTGGTCGGCGCAGCCGCCGCCGGGGATCCTCTGCTGCAAAGCAACACCCTGCTGTTGCAGGGCTTCGCCGCGCAAAGCCTCATCACGACCAGCCACAACAATTACTTCGGCCAGACGCAGCATGCCCTAGGCACAGGCCTGACGGAAGCGGGACTAAACGGCGTCTGGCGCCCGCACGACGGCCTGCTGGTGGCGGGCCAGGTACTCTACCGCCGCGCCGGCAAGAGCGACCAGCAGGGCGTGCGCCTGGACTACCTGCAGGCGGTGTGGCAACCCCTGCAAACCACCGACGGCGGCCTGGAATTGCGTGCCGGCAAGATCAAGATTCCCTACGGCCTGTACAACGAAACCCGCGATGTGCCTTTCACGCGCCCGAGCATACTGCTTCCCGAATCAATCTATTTCGACACGGTGCGCAATTTCGCCCTCGCAGCCCCGGGGGTGGGCCTCAACGCCCATTGGCACGGCAGGCGCGGCGAGTGGCAGGCCAACCTTGCCGCAGTGCGCCCGGGGCGCCTGGATGCGGCCACCGAGGCCAACTTCCTGAATGTCGATCAGCCCGGCCACCTAGAGAGCAACGCCAGCTACGTCGCCCAGCTGCGCTGGACTTCGCCCGACGAGTCGACCCTCGCCGCGCTGTCCTGGGTGCATGCCAACGCCAATTACCATCCCGGACCCGGGGATCCGCTGGGCCCCGGCAAGTTGCTGTTCTCGCCCTGGGTACTCTCGCTCCAAAAGCGCCTGGACACCGTCACGCTGACCACGGAATATGCGCGCGCGCATATCCGCCTGTGGAACTTCAGCCAGCCCATCGGCGTTTCGGTCACCACGCGCGCCTGGTATGTGCAGGGCGCCTGGCGCTTCCGCAGCCGCTGGGAAGGGCTGCTGCGCTACGACGCCATCATTTCCCCCCTCAAGAACAACCCGCTCTACGCCCTCACCGGCACGCCTTATTACACCCGTTACGCCAAGGACTGGACCGTCGGCCTGCGCTGGGATGTCACCCCCAGCGTGATGCTGCGCGCCGAACTGCATCATGTCACCGGCACCGCCTGGCTGTCGCGCCTCGACAACCCCAATCCCAGCGCAGAAGCACGGGTCTGGAACATGGCCCTGCTGCAGGCCTCCTGGCGCTTCTGAGATGCCGCGTTTCTTCCTCAGCCTCAAGTGGAAGCTGCTGCTCCCCCTTACCCTCATCATCTTCCTGATGGCGAGCGCCCTCACCTATGTGAACAACCACTCGCTTGCCCGGCAGCAGGTGCAATTGCGCGCTGCGGCAGCGCACCAGGCCGACACCCTGGTGCACTTCCTCCTCAACCAGTCCTACCAGCAACTGGCGGACAAGGCGGCAGGCCTGGCCGACGCCCTGCCAGACGATTTTCCGCGCCACGTGCCGGCTGGTGCCTTGCAGCAGAGCTGGCAGAAATGGCGCATCGAGGAAGGTCTGACATCGCTGCAACTGTTCAATCCCGCAGCCTATCCGGTGACGGAATTTGGCGGCACAGTGCTGCCTGCGGCCGAGATCAGCCGGCTCACGCATGCCGCCATCAGCACCGAAACGCCGCAAACCGGCGTTTATTGCGGGGCAACCTGCGTACTCTACTGGGTCAGCCCCTTCCTCAAGCATCGCGCCACGGCCGGAGCGATTTTCCTCACCCGCGACCTGAGCGACTTTCTCGCCACCTTCCATCGCTACTCCGGCCTCAACGTCGCGCTCGCCACCGGCACTCCGGGATCGGCAGCCTTTTCCATCCGCCAGGTCAGCAGCCCCCTGCTGGCCAATTCCCTCAGGCTTCGCACCCCCAGCTGGATCCCGCTCAGCCATGACGCCTACGAAGGGAGCATCGAGCTGGCGGGACGCCATCTCCTGCTGCAGGTGCTGCCGCCGCTCTCGGGCGCGGCTGATTTCCCGCGCCTGTTCACCATCACCGACGACACCGCCTACCATGAGTTGCTGCGGTCCAGCCGGCGCAGGAATCTGCTCATCGGCGCCTTAGCCTTTGTCGGCGCCGAAGGATTGATGCTGGCCTTCCTGCTGTGGTTCATGACACGCATCCGGCGCGTGACGCAAAGCCTGCCGCTGCTCGGCGAAGGCAATTGGCAGGGGGCAAAGGAACGCCTCGGCAAGCCGGGCGGCAGGGTGGCCGACGAACTCGATCAGCTGGAGAGCGCCACCCTCGCGCTGGCCCAGCGCCTGGAGGCGCTGCACGAGACGGACGAGCGTCAACGCGACTCCTTGCAACGTTCCGCGGAGAGTCTGGGACAGGAGCGCGACTTCATCTCCAATCTGCTCGACACTGTGCCCGCCCTCATCCTTACCCAGGACGTGCGCGGCCGTATACAACTGGTCAATGCCCATACCACCCAGGTCACCGGCCTGACCTATGCGGAACTGGCAGGACGGAATTTTTTCCACCACCTGGTGCCTCCCGACCAGGAGGATGCCTTGCGCGAAGCCATGCAGACCCACCTCGCTGCAGACGACTGGCCCCTGCGCTTCGAGGCCAGGCTGGAGACTCCTGTCGGCATGCGCCATATCGCCTGGGTGCTCACCCAGGCGGGTGCCAATCCCGATGGCGAAGCGATGATACTTTGCGTCGGACTCGACCTCACCGAACTGCATGCCGCCACCGAACGCGCTGACTTTCTATCCGATTTCGACGCCCTCACGGGTTTGCTCAACCATCGTGCCTTCCAGGCGCGCCTGAAGGATCTGCTGGCCAGTGTCCCGGAGGGCATCCTGCTGTTGTTCGATCTGGACGAGTTCAAGACCCTGAACGACCTCGCCGGGCATGCCACCGGCGACGCCGTGCTGCGCCAGATTGCCGCGCGCCTGGAAAGCCTGGAGCCGCGCCCGCAGTTGTCAGCGCGCCTGGGGAGCGACGATTTCGCCCTCTTTTTTTCCCAGGCCCCCATCGCCCAGGTGCTGCAAATCGCGCGCGGCATCGCCAAAGGCCAGGGCCACCATCAGGTTTCCAGCGCCTGCGTCGGCCTGGCGCGTTTCCCCGAGCATGGCAACAGCCCGGAAGCCCTGCTGGCCAGCGCCGATCTGGCGCTTTCCCATGCCCGCACGCTGGGACGCGGCAACTGGCATCTCTATGACCCGGGGGATCGCACGCGCCAGGCCCTGGAGGACAAGAATCAGCGTGTAAGCCTGATCCGCCAAGCGCTTGACCAGGGACGTCTGGAACTCTTCCTGCAACCCATCCTTCCCCTCGCCGAGGGTGCCGGCCCGGCCCACTACGAGGTTCTCCTGCGCCTGCGCGGCTACGACGAGGCGGTCTTGGCGCCCGCGGAATTCATCCAGGCGGCGGAGGCCTCCGGGCTGGTCCGGGAGGTCGACGAATGGGTGGCGCGCTCCGCCATCGCCCTGCTGGGCCTGCGCGGCGGGGATTTCTGCCTGTCCGTGAACCTCTCCGCGCGCAGCCTGGACAACGAGCACCTGGTGCAGGTCATCCGCAACGCGCTGCAAACCCACGCGGTCGCGCCACAGCGGCTGATTTTCGAGATCACCGAAACCGCCGCCCTCGCCGACATCTCGCGTGCCCAGAAGCTGCTGCAGCGCATCCGCGACCTGGGCGCCGGCCTGGCGCTGGACGACTTTGGCGTGGGCTTTTCCACCTTCCAGTACCTCAGGCACCTGCCCGTCGATTACGTGAAGATAGACGGCTCCTTCATCCGCAACCTGGACGAGAACCGCGACGACCGCGTCTTCGTGCGCGCCGTGGTGGACGCGGTGCATGGCTACGGCAAGAAGGTCGTGGCCGAGTACGTGGAAAATGCCAAGATCCTGGAATGGGTGCGCGAGCTGGGCCTCGATTATGCCCAGGGCTACCATCTGGGACGCCCACGCCCGGCTGCCGAGGTCGTCTGAGAGGCGCCTCAGGCGCGATCGTAGGTTACAAAAGCGTATTCCAGCCCGCTCGCATCATCGCGGCGCGTGTCGCGCGCCGACTCGCGCCAGCGCGCGCGATCGAAGATGGGGAAGAACGCATCACCCGGAGGACTCGCGGCAACCTCCGTCAGGTAGAGCCGCTGTACCAGAGGCAGGGCCTGGCGGTAAAGGTCAGCACCGCCGATGAAAAACACCTCGTCGGCTCCCTCGCACAAGGCCAGCGCCTGCTCCAGGCTGTGGGCGATTTCCGCTCCCTCCAGGCGACACTCAGGGTTGCGGGTGATGACGACGTTGCGCCGCCCGGGCAGGGGCCGCCCCAGAGACTCGAAGGTCTTGCGCCCCATCAGCACAGGATGTCCCATGGTCAAGGCCTTGAAGTGCTTGAGATCCTCGGAAAGCCGCCAGGGCAGACGATTGTCGACGCCAATGACGCCATTCTGGCCCAAGGCGGCGATGAGATTGAGGCGAGGTGCAGGCATGAAGACCGTTGGCAGTTGATATACCGGCCGACCGACCGCTAGTTACACTGCCACTGCCGCCTTGATGGCGGGATGGGGGTCGTAGCCTTCCAGGCTGAAATCCTCGTAGCGGAAGGCGAAAAGATCCTGCACCTGCGGATTCAGCCTCATCTGCGGCAAGGGCCTCGGGCTGCGCGTGAGTTGCAGGCGCGCCTGCTCCAGGTGGTTGGCGTAGAGGTGCGCATCGCCCAGCGTATGCACGAAATCGCCGGGCTTGAGTCCCGTCACCTGGGCGATCATGAGGGTGAGCAGGGCATAGCTGGCGATGTTGAAAGGCACGCCCAGAAAGATGTCGGCGCTGCGCTGGTAGAGCTGGCAGGAAAGCTTCCCCTCGGCCACGTAGAACTGGAAGAAGGCATGGCACGGCGCCAGCGCCATCTTCGGAAGATCCGCCACGTTCCAGGCAGAGACAATGATGCGGCGCGAATCCGGGTTGCCCCTGAGATCGTCCAGCACTTGGCCGATCTGGTCGATATGGCCGCCCCCTGGCGTCGGCCAACTGCGCCACTGGTGGCCATAGACCGGCCCCAGCTCGCCGTTTTCGTCCGCCCACTCGTCCCAGATGGTGACGCCGTTCTCGCGCAGATAACGCACGTTGGTGTCGCCGCGCAAGAACCAGAGCAGTTCATGGATGATGGACTTGAGATGAACCTTCTTGGTCGTCAGCAGGGGGAAACCCTGCTGCAGATCGAAGCGCATCTGATAGCCGAACACCGACAGCGTGCCGGTGCCGGTGCGATCGGATTTGGTGGCGCCGTGCGTGAGCACATGGCGCATGAGATCGAGATAGGCTTGCATGGGTTCAGTCTGCGGGAATGTGAGGAGCCGGGTCGAGGGTCCGCCAGGCCTGGTCCAGCAGTCCCTCCAGCGGCTGGAACTGTATCTTGTAGGCCATCTTGCGCGACTGCGCGATCCAGTAACCCAGGTAGACGTGGGGAAGGCCGAGATCGCGTGCCCGCGCGATTTGCCAGAGCACATTGTAGGTGCCGAGGCTGTCGCGGCTGGCGGGATCGTAAAACGTATAGACGGCGGAAAGGCCATCTTCCACGCGATCCATCACGCTCACCATCACCAGTTCCCCGCCGCGGCGAAATTCCACCAAGCAGGAATCGGCGTGGCTTTGCAGCAGAAACTGGCTGTACTGCTCGGCGCCATCCTGATCCATACCGCCTCCCGCATGGCGCTCCCGCTGATAGCGCCGGTAGAGGGCGTAGTGCTCATCGTGGAAATCGAGCGGCAGCAGGATCGTGCGCAAATCGCTGTTGCGCTTCCAGGCCCGGCGCTGGGCGCGCCGCATGACGAACTCGCCCACCCGCACCCGCACCGGGATGCAGGCCTGGCAACCATCGCACTGCGGGCGGTAAGTAAACTGGCCGCTGCGGCGGAAGCCGTTGCGTATGAGCAGGCTGTACACCTCGCTGTTCACCAGATGCGCCGGCGTGGCGACCTGTGAACGCGCCGTGAGCCCCGGCACATAGCTGCACGGATAGGCCGAGGTGAGGTAGAACTGCAGGCGCAGGAAAGGTGGTTCGCTAGGATGCACGTCGGGGCGGTCAAACGATGCGGCAATTCAAGTCTACCAATTCCGCCAGCCGGCGGGTGAACTCGGCGCGCGGGATTTCCCGTGCGCCCATGCTGGCCAGGTGCCGGGTGCTCATCTGGCAGTCGATCAGGCCGACGCCGGCTGCATCGAGCCGCCTGGCGAGATGCACGAGCGCCAGCTTGGAGGCGTCGCTTTTGCGGCTGAACATGGATTCGCCAAAGAACGCGCAGCCGACGGCGACGCCATAAAGGCCGCCCACCAGTTCGCCGTCCATCCAGGTTTCCACCGAATGGGCATGGCCCAGGTGAAACAGGCGCTCGTAGGCCTCGATCATGGCCGCGTTGATCCAGGTGCCATCCTGCCCCGATCGTGGCGCCGCGCAGGCCTCCATGACCGCCCGGAAGGAGGTGTCCCAGCGCATCTCGTAATCCTGCCGTGCAAGGCGCCGGCGCAGCGAGCGGGACACCTTGATCTCGGCGGGCATCAGTACCATGCGCGGGTCTGGGCTCCACCATAGGACGGGCTGGCCAGGGCTGTACCAGGGAAAGACGCCCTGCCGGTAGGCCGCCAGCAGGGTCGCGGGAGAAAGATCGCTGCCGGCCGCCAGAAGCCCGGCCGGATACGCGAGCGCACGTTCGGCCGGGGGAAAGGGGTCGCCAGGCTTGAGCCAGATCAGCATGCGGCAAAGGATTCAACAAATTACGCGCGCGCGCAAGGAGTATCATGGCGCCCAGATGTCTGCCCGTTCTGCCCCTCTTCCCGACGTCGCCGCCGACGCCTCTGCTCCCCCCGCCTGCTTCCATTGCGGCCTGCCCGTGCCGCCGGGCGCGGCTTATCCCATCCGCTA
The DNA here is from genome assembly GCA_021780975.1 of Pseudomonadota bacterium. GTDB lineage: Bacteria > Pseudomonadota > Gammaproteobacteria > Burkholderiales > Thiobacillaceae > JAJXXS01. Next base: position 1,204 of record JAJXXS010000262.1, on the reverse strand, counting down.
TGAAAACCGCGTCGAGCCGGCCTGCTGCCGGGGCTGCCAGGCGGTGGCGCAGACCATCATCGATGCCGGCCAAGGCGCCTATTACACGCATCGCACCGCCCTGCCGGGCAAGCCAGCCGATCTGCAGACCGACCTGGAGCGGCTGGGACTGTACGACCTGCCGGAAATCCAGCAAGGCTTCGTCAAGGCCGAAGAAGGCAATGTGCGCGAAGCCGCGCTGATCCTGGAAAACATCGTCTGCGCCGCCTGCGTCTGGCTGAACGAGCGCCACCTCAAGGCGCTGCCGGGCGTGCTGGCGGTGGATGTCAACTACGCCACCCGGCGCGCGTGGGTGCGCTGGGACGACAGCCGCATCCATCTTTCCAGCATCCTCAAGGCCGTGGAAGACATCGGCTATCGTGCCCATCCCTACGACGCCCGCCAGGCCGACGATCTTTTCCGCAAGGAGCGCAACACGGCCCTGCGGCGCCTGTCGGTGGCGGCCCTGGGCGCGATGCAGGTGATGATGATCGCCTATCCTTCCTTCGGCCATCATGCGGGCAACATCTCGCTTGCCGAGGCCGCGGTGTTCAACTGGGCCAGCCTCATCCTCACCGTGCCGGTGATCTTCTACTCCGCCCAGCCTTTCTTCCTCGGTGCCTGGCGCGACCTCAAGCGCGGCATGCTGGGCATGGACGTGCCGGTGGCGCTGGGCATCGCTGCGGCGTTCAGCGCCAGCCTGTGGGCCACCCTCACCGGCCGCATCCACGAGGTCTATTACGACTCGGTCACCATGTTCGTGTTCATGCTGCTGGGAGGGCGCTTCCTCGAACTCATGGCGCGGCGCAAGAGCACCGAAGCGGCCCAGGAACTGGTCAAGCTCATTCCCGCCGTGGCCACGCGCCTGCCGGCCTGGCCTGATCTCCAGGAGGAGCAGGTTCCGGTGGCGCGCCTGGCGGCGGGCGATTGCGTGCGCGTGAAGCCGGGCGAGACCCTGCCGGCCGACGGCGTGCTGCTGGAAGGCAGCACCAGCGTCGACGAAGCCATGCTCACCGGTGAATCGCGCCCGGTGGAGAAAACCCCCGGCCAGACCCTCATCGGCGGCACCCTCAACCAGGACAGTCCCATCGTCATGCGCGTCGACCAGGTCGGCGAGAACACCCGCCTGGCGGCGATCGTGCGCCTGCTCGATCGCGCCCAGACCGACAAGCCCTCCATCGGCCGG
>JAJXXS010000310.1 GCA_021780975.1 Pseudomonadota bacterium | reverse complement strand
ATAATCTTTGCCACGACGCCGGCGCCGACGGTGCGGCCGCCTTCGCGGATGGCAAAGCGCAGGCCTTCCTGCATGGCGATCGGGGCAATCAAACTCACCGTGATGCTGATGTTGTCACCAGGCATCACCATCTCCGTCCCCGCCGGCAGGTCTATGCTCCCCGTCACGTCCGTGGTGCGGAAGTAAAACTGCGGGCGATAGCCGTTGAAGAACGGCGTATGACGACCGCCTTCTTCCTTGCTCAGCACATAGATCTCGGCCGTGAACTTGGTGTGCGGGGTGATGCTGCCCGGCTTCGCCAGCACCTGGCCACGCTCGACTTCCTCACGCTTAGTACCGCGCAAGAGCACCCCAACGTTGTCGCCCGCCTGCCCCTGGTCCAGCAGCTTGCGGAACATCTCCACGCCCGTGCAAGTGGTCTTCGTCGTCGGCTTGATGCCAACAATCTCGATCTCCTCGCCCACCTTGACGATCCCCCGCTCCACCCGGCCCGTCACCACCGTGCCACGCCCGGAAATGGAGAACACATCCTCAATAGGCATGAGAAACGGCTGGTCGATCGCCCGCTCTGGCTCGGGAATGTAAGAATCCAGCGCATCCGCCAGCTTGAAGATGCTCGGCTCGCCAATGTCGCTCTGATCACCTTCCAGAGCCTTCAGCGCGGACCCAATGACGATCGGGGTGTCGTCGCCCGGAAAATCGTACTTGGACAGCAACTCGCGAACTTCCATCTCAACCAGCTCAAGCAGTTCGGGGTCGTCCACCATGTCCGCCTTGTTCATGTAGACGATGATGTAGGGCACACCCACCTGACGCGCCAGCAGGATGTGCTCACGCGTCTGCGGCATGGGGCCATCGGCAGCAGACACCACCAGGATCGCGCCGTCCATCTGCGCCGCCCCCGTGATCATGTTCTTCACATAGTCAGCGTGCCCAGGACAATCAACGTGCGCGTAGTGACGCTTCGCCGTCTCGTACTCAACGTGCGCCGTGTTGATGGTAATACCCCGCGCCTTCTCCTCCGGCGCCGAGTCAATGTCAGCGTAGTTCTTCGCCGTCCCACCAAACTTCTTCGACAATATCGTCGTGATCGCCGCCGTCAACGTCGTCTTACCATGATCCACGTGACCTATCGTCCCAACGTTCACGTGCGGCTTCGTACGCTCAAATTTTTCCTTGGACATAACAAACACCCCCAACTCAACCGATGGCAACTGGTGCCCATGGGCAGGATTGAACTGCCGACCTCTCCCTTACCAAGGGAGTGCTCTACCACTGAGCTACATGGGCCTGGCTTTTTCGCCCGCACAACGACACGGACGCATAAAACAAAACTGGAGCGGGTGAAGGGAATCGAACCCTCGTCTTAAGCTTGGAAGGCTTCAGCTCTACCATTGAGCTACACCCGCCCGGCCGGGAACGAACGCTTTCCCGCTTGCTAAACTCTGGTGGTGGGGGAAGGATTCGAACCTTCGAAGGCAGAGCCGGCAGATTTACAGTCTGCTCCCTTTGACCGCTCGGGAACCCCACCCAAACGAAGCGCGGGATTATACGGTTGCGGGGGAAAAAGTGTCAAACTCGACTCTCACACGTTGAACAGGAAGTTCATCACGTCCCCATCCCTGACGACGTAATCCTTACCCTCTGCCCGCATCTTCCCCGCTTCCTTGGCACCTTGCTCGCCGCCACAGGCGATGAAATCTTCGAACGCTATGGTTTGCGCACGGATGAACCCGCGTTCGAAATCGGTATGGATGACCCCGGCAGCCTGCGGGGCTGTGTCGCCCTTCTTGATGGTCCAGGCACGCACTTCCTTGACGCCCGCGGTGAAATAGGTCTGCAGGCCGAGCAGATCATAGGCCGCCCGGATGAGGCGGTTGAGGCCAGGCTCCTCCCAGCCCAACTCCTTCAGGTACTCGACGCGCTCGGCCTGGGACAGTTCCTGCAATTCGGCCTCCAGGGCCGCGCACAGCGGAACGACCGGCGCGTTTTCCCTGGCGGCATGCGCCCTGAGAGCGTCCAGCATGGGATTGTCGTGAAAGCCCTCCTCGCTCACGTTGGCAACGTATAGCGTGGGCTTCAGGGTCATCAGGCAAAGCGGCTTGATTGCCGCAAGCCCCTCCTTGTCCAGCCCCGCGGCGCGTGCGGGCCGCCCTTCATTGAGTACCGCAACCACGAGTTCCAGGGCGGCGACCATCTTCTTGGCTTCCTTGTCGCCCGCGCGCGCAGGCTTTTCATAACGCGCCAGCGCCTTCTCCGCGCCCGCCAAATCTGCCAGGGCAAGCTCGGTGGCGATGGTTTCGACGTCCGACAAAGGATCGACCCGGCCCGCCACATGGATTACGTTGTCGTTGTGAAAGCACCGCACGACGTGAAGAATCGCATCGGTTTCGCGAATGTTGGCGAGAAACTGGTTACCCAGGCCTTCACCCTTGGAAGCCCCCGCCACCAGTCCGGCAATGTCGACGAACTCGACCACGGCGGGAACGACTTTTTGCGGTTTGACGATTTCCGCCAGTTGCGCCAGGCGCGGATCAGGCACCTCCACCACGCCGGTGTTGGGCTCGATGGTGCAGAAGGGATAATTTTCCGCCGCGATGCCCGCGCAGGTCAGGGCGTTGAAGAGGGTGGACTTGCCGACATTGGGCAGCCCGACGATTCCGCATTTTAGGCTCATGGCTCTTGGGTGTGCAGGTGTTGCATGGCGGCAGAAAACTCGCCGCGCAGAAAATATGGGGTCAGCGCCAGTGCGCGCTGCATGGCATCGTCGATGGCGGACTTCTGCGCCGCAGTAGGGCGGTGCAGGACGAAATCCGCCACCGGCTGATCCACGCCCAGGCTGCGCGGATGGCCGATGCCTATCCGCAGGCGCCAGAAATCGCCGCTGCCGAGGTAGGCAGTGATGTCCCTGAGACCGTTGTGGCCGGCATGCCCGCCCCCGCGCTTGAGCCGGGCCGCTCCCGGCTGCAGGTCCAATTCGTCATGCACCACCAGAATTTCTTCCACGGATACGCGATAAAAACTCGCCAGCGCAGCCACCGACTGGCCGGATCGGTTCATGTAGGTCTGCGGCTCGAGCAGCCAGGCATCACCCCAGCGCCCCACGTGCCCGAGAAAACGCTTCTCCGGCCGCACGGTCACCGCCTCCCGGTCGGCCAGATGTTCAATAAACCAAAACCCGGCGTTGTGCCGGGTCTGGGCGTATTCCGGCCCGGGATTGCCCAGACCGACAAGGAGGCGGATACCAGCCATGTGTCACGGGGGTGACCCCCCGAATCAGGCCTGAGGCGTGCCCCCCGCCGCTGGCGCGGGCGCCGGCGCCGCCTCCTCCTCGCCACCCTTCTGGGTGGAGGCGATCAATGCCAGCACGGGATTTTCCGCCTTGAGGTGAGAAACTGCCTCAACGCCCGCGGGCAACTTCAGGTCATCCAGATGAATGGACTGCCCAACCTGCAGGGCGCTCATGTCAACCTCGATGAATTCCGGCAGATTGCCGGGCAGACAGGCCACGTCCAGTTCGGTCATGATGTGGCTGGCGATGCCGCCGCCAAGTTTCACGCCGGGACTCTGGTCGGCGTTGACGAAATGCAGAGGCACCTTGACATGGATCTTGTGATCCTTGTCCACGCGCTGCAAATCCACATGCAGGATTTGCTGCTTGAAGGGGTGCATCTGCACATCGCGCAGCACAGCCATTTCCACCTGCCCGTCAACCTTGATATTGAGGACGGAGGAGTGAAAGCTCTCCTTGCGCATGGCGTGATAGAGAGCGTTGTGATCCAACTGGATCGCCGCGGGCGCCTTTTCCCCGCCGTAGATGACCGCCGGCACAAAGCCGGAACGACGCAGGCGGCGGCTCGCACCGGTGCCTTGAGCGTCACGCTTGAAGGCGACGACTTCGATTTGCATGCTCAACTCCAAAAAATCTTCCGCGACCAGAAGACCGGAAGCATTAAAAGACAGGTCCCGCCGCTTCCGGCCGGCGGGGCCCGCAGATCACTCGATGAAGAGCGAACTGACGGAATCTTCGTTGCTGATGCGGCTGATGGTTTCGGCCAACAGCCCGGCGATGGAAAGCTGACGGATCTTGCCACAGGCACGCGCATCGTCGCGCAGGGGAATGGTGTCGGTCACCACCAGTTCGTCGAGCGCCGAGTTTGCGATGCGCGTTGCGGCGCTGCCTGACAGCACGGCATGGGTGCAGTACGCAAACACGCGTGCAGCCCCATTGTCCTTCAAAGCCTGCGCCGCCTCACACAGGGTATTGGCGGTATCCACCATGTCATCCATGATGATGCAGGAACGCCCCGACACATCGCCGATGATGTGCATCACCTTGGCGACGTTAGGCTTGGGGCGACGCTTGTCGATGATGGCCAGTTCGCTCTCCAGGCGCTTGGCGATGGCCCGCGCCCTGACCACCCCGCCGACATCCGGCGACACCACCATCAGGTTGGGATGGTTGTGCTTCCAGATATCGCCGAGCAAAACCGGCGAGGAATAGATGTTGTCCACCGGAATATCGAAAAACCCCTGGATCTGATCGGAATGCAGATCCATCGTCAGCACCCGGTGCACGCCAACACCCTGCAGCATGTCCGCAACCACTTTTGCGGTGATCGGCACCCGCGCCGAGCGCGTACGCCTATCCTGACGGGCATAGCCATAATAAGGAATGGCCGCGGTGATGCGTGCCGCGGACGCCCGCTTGAGGGCATCGACCATGACCATCACTTCCATGAGCGTGTCGTTCGTCGGCATGCAGGTCGATTGCAGCACGAACACATCCTTGCCGCGCACGTTTTCGAGGATTTCCACCTGGATTTCGCCGTCGGAAAACCGCCCGACGGTGGCGCGCCCCAGCCGCAGGTTGAGGTGGCGCACCACATCCTCGGCCAAGCGCGGATGAGCGTTGCCCGTGAAGACCATCAAGTTTTCAGTAGCCACCGTGTGTCCGCCCCGCAGGCCTCGTTCGATGCCGCAACAAAAATAGCCGCGTCAAGCGGCTAGCTCACGATCTGGCAGGGGAGGCAGGGATCGAACCTGCGAATGTCGGAATCAAAATCCGATGCCTTACCACTTGGCGACTCCCCTGTGGAGGCGCGGATTCTAGCAAAGCAAGGGGGGGTTATTCAAGCCGGAGGCCACGAACCCTGCCATGTCCGTGGGGCGCTGCGCAAAAATACGCTGCGCTTCGGCGGCGCTGGAAGTCTCCAGAAACACGCACGCACCGGAGCCCGTCATGCGGGCGTCGCCAAACTTCGCCAGCCACGCGAGGTGGCGGCCGACGTCGGGATAGCGCGCCACCACTGGCGCCTGCAGATCATTGCCGCCAAATCCAGGCCGATACTCCTGCGCCCGTATGGCCGGGCTGTCACGGCGCAAATCCGGCAAAGCGAAGATTTCCGCCGTGGAAACATGCACCGGCGGAATCAGCACCACATACCAGGCCGGCGGCAGTTCGATCGCCGTGAGGCGCTCGCCGACGCCCTCGACAAACGCATTGCCGCCAAAAAGAAAGAACGGCACGTCCGCGCCCAGGCGCAGGCCGAGGGCCGCCAGGCGCTGGCCGGGCCAGTCCAGGGCCCAGAGGCGGTTGAGGGCCAGCAACACGGCAGCGGCATCAGAACTGCCGCCACCCAGGCCACCGCCCAGCGGCAGGCGCTTCTTCACCAGAATGTCCGCCCCCAGCGCCGTTTTGCTCTCCGCCTGCAACAGACGGGCAGCCCGCAGGGTGAGATCCTGTTCCTCGGGCACCCCGGGAAGAGCTTGCAGGCGCCTAGTCGCGCCGTCGGCGCGGACGGCCACGCCCACCTCATCGCCAAAATCGAGGCGGCGGAACACGCTTTGCAGGAGATGGTAGCCGTCGGCGCGCCTGCCAACGACATGGAGGAACAGATTCAGCTTCGCTGGCGCGAAGAAATACTCCATCACCCCCCCCATCTATCCACGATAAGGGTCACCTCGATGCCCTTGCGGCGCAGGCGCAGCTTGGCCGGACGTCCGTCCGAATACGCGAGGTAATCCACCTCCCAGCCATCCTGGCTCAAGCGGTCAAGCCGGCCATCCCTTGCCTTTTCCGCCACGCCGGGGCGGCGTGGGTCGAGTCTGCCCTCCACCCAGTAGTCCAGCCCCGCCAGCGGGAAGCGGAAGCCAAGCACCTTTTCCAACAGATCCTCAGGATCGGCAGCCGCCTCGCTGCGACCGTCCGGCCACTGCAGCACGGTCGCGTCCGCAGCGCGGGTGATGCGCGCGACCCCCTGCCCGAGCGGGGTGGCCAGCATCAGTTCGTCCCCATCTTTCCCGGCGCGCCAGTGCAGATTGCCGAAGAAAGAATGTTCGCCGTCCTGCACCCCGATACGCCCATCCAGGACAAAGGACGGCAATCCGCGCGGGATCGCCTCCAAGGCTGGCGGCATGGGTGGCGTTGCCGCGCATCCCGCCAGCAGGAGGAGGCTTAGCGCCAGATTGAGGACGCCAGCGAACTTCAGGGATTGAATTTTTTGAGCACCTGCAGCAGGGCCTCGTTCTGCGGATGGCTCTGCAAGGAGGTCTTCCATAGGTCCAGCGCTTCCCGGTGGCTGCCCTGCATCCACAAGACCTCGCCCAGATGGGCCGCTATCTCCGGGTCGGAACGCAGCTTGTAGGCGCGTTCGAGGTATTCGCGCGCACGCGCCAGGTTTCCCTGCCGGTAATTCAGCCAGCCGACGCTGTCCAGGATGAAGGGATCATCGGGAGAAAGGCTCATGGCCTTGTCCAGCAGTTCCGCGGCTTCCTTGAGACGATTGGTCTTTTCCGCCAAGGTATAGCCCAGCGCGTTATAGGCCTGCGCATTGTCCGGCTGCAAGCGGATGACTTTGCGTAAATCCGCTTCCACGACGCCCAGTTTGTTGAGCTTTTCAGCCGCCATGGAGTGGTCGTAGAGCAGTTCCGGAGAATCCGGGAAACGCTTCAGGCCCGCGCCCAGGAATTCATAGAGCTTGGCGTAGTCCTTGGCATCGCGCAGCAGGTCCGCCTGGGCCTGAATCAACTGGATGCGCTGCACATCGGTCGCGGGCTGCGTGGCCTGCAGCAGGGCTTGCGCCTCGGCAAGCTTGCCCTTCTTGGCCAGCATGCCCGCCATGCGGCTGCGCGCGGCGATCAGGTATTCGCCACGCGCGACCTTGCGATATTGCAGCATGGCCTGATCGGGCTGGCCCAGCCCTTCCTCGGTGAGGCCCAGATAATAGGCAAGGGCGTCCTTGCCGGGGAATCCGAGCGTTTCGGCCCGCCCCAGTTCATCGCGCGCAACCGGCAAATCCCCGGTCTGCAGCGCAAGCAGCCCCGCCGCATAGGCGATCTCGCCATTGTTGGGCAACTGTCTGGCCAGGATGGCAAATTGTGCGCGCGCATCGAGCACCCTGCCCGCCGCCACCAACAGGCGCGCATAGACCAGGCGGATATCCTGCGCCTGGGGATAGTGCTGGAGATATCCGCCCAAGTAGGCCAGGGCTTCGGGCGCCGAGCGGGCGGCGAGCATCTGGGTGCGCAGCAGGGCGACCGGCTCCCAGCCCGGACGCAGCTTGTCTGCCTGGGTCAGGTCGGCTTGCGCGCTGGCCGGGTGGCCCGCCTTGAGGGCTGCCTGGGCGAGGGCGAACCACGCCTCCGGCATTTGCGGGTACGGCGCGGCCAAGCGCTGCAGCATCTGGTAGGCACCTTCCGGATCGCTGGTCTTAGCCAGCAGCACCGACAAGTGCATGAAACCGGGCGCCCCCTCCCTGCTCAATAGGGCACGCAAGGCAGGCTCCGCAGCGGCAAACTGGTTCTGGCCCAGTTGGGAGGCCACCAGGGTCTGCATGGCCGACGGCGAACCAGGATCCCCTTTCAGCCAGATGCGGCTCGCTTCCTCCGCACCCTTGTAGTTGCGCGCAAAGAACGCGATATCCGCGGCGCGGCGGGCGATGCGGGGGTCACCGGTTTCCCGCGCCATGGTGAGGTAACCCTCCTCGGCCACCCCTATCATGCCGCGTTGGCCGGCGATTTCCGACACCAGAAACTGATAGAGCAGTTGCGGACTCAAGGCGACGTCAGGCAGCTTCTCCGTCGCCGCCGGGGACGCTGGAGGAACGGCGGTGACCGGCGGCGTCGAGGGCGCGGGCGCCTGCAGGCGCATCGGCTGCTGACTGCAGGCGGCCAGCAGGCACAGGGCTGCCGCCCAGGGGAGCGTTTTCAGGAGGGACATAGGATTCGGACGGGCGTACTTCAGCATGGCAATCCTACACCTTGTCCTTGGCGCATCATAGCGCGGAGGTTTTCCGCTACCATCGAGCCATGCCCGAACTGCCCGAAGTGGAAACCACCCGCCGCGGCCTTGCGCCGTGCCTGACTGGGCAGCGCCTGGTCGCCATGACCGTGCGCAACCCTCGCCTGCGCTGGCCTGTGGACATGACGATGGCCGACCGCCTGCAGGGCGGCACCCTGCGCGCCATCACCCGCCGTGGCAAGTATCTGCTGTTCGACTTCGGCAACGCCACCATGCTGGTGCATCTCGGGATGTCCGGCAGCCTCAGGGTGACCGATACCGAGGCAGCCCCGGGCAAGCACGATCATGTGGACTGGCTGTTCTCTCCCGACAGCCTGCTGCGCCTGCGCGACCCCCGGCGGTTTGGCGCCGTCCTGTGGCACGAGGGCGCACCGCAGAGCCACCCCCTACTCCGCCGCCTGGGGCCGGAACCGCTGGAGGCCGCCTTCGACGGCGCTTACCTCTACCAGGCCACCCGCCAGGTCAAGGCCAGCATCAAATCCTTGTTGATGGACAGCCACAAGGTGGTTGGGGTGGGCAACATCTACGCCAGCGAAGCGCTTTTCGACGCAGGCATACGCCCCGGCATGGCCGCGGGCAGACTTACGCGTGCCGCCTGCGCGCGCCTTGCAACAGCGGTAAAGCATACCCTGGCGAGCGCCATACAGGCTGGCGGCAGCTCATTGCGGGATTACCAGGGCGCGGATGGCGAGCTTGGCTATTTTCAGCTCCAGGCGCAGGTCTACGGCCGGGCCGGCGCGCCCTGCCGGGTCTGCCAGACGCCCATCCGCCGGATCGTGCAGGGTCAGCGGGCTTCCTTCTATTGCCCGCGCTGCCAAAGCTAGTGTCCCGAGTCGAAAATTCGTTATGGAAAAACGTCGAATATCGCCGCCATACTTTGTCGCCGTGCTCGCGAGGCATACTGCCTCGCTGCGCGCGGCTTCGCGTCTGACAGGGATATCACCATTTTTCGATGGCAGTCCAGCCGTCCCGGAACTATTCCACGAACCTCCGACTCTGGGCACCAGCGAGCAGCGCTCAAGTTTCAAGTATCGGTTCCGTAATCGGTTTATCCCCAAAACCCCTGTTTAGGCCAAGCGTCATGACTTCATCTATCCTGGCAGCCGACTTCGAGCACTATAGCCACTGGCGCAAT
>JAJXXS010000028.1 GCA_021780975.1 Pseudomonadota bacterium | reverse complement strand
TGACGCCTTTGGTGGTACGGCAGCCCGTGGTAAGCGTGTGGCCATCGCCGCTCACCGCCTTCAGGCCGAGCACGTAATCGCGCGTGGTGCCGTACTTCACCGCGCGCGGCCCGGCTGCATTCATGGCTAGATTGCCGCCAATGCGGCAGTAAGGCGAACTGCCCGGATCGGGCGGATAGAACAGTCCCTCGCTGCGCGCAAGCTGGTCGACGTCCTGCGTCACTACTCCGGGTTCCACGCGCATCAGGCGGTCGAGCGGGTTGAACTCCAAGATCTTGTTCATGCACTCGAAGCTCACTACGAGGCCGCCTGCAACCGGAAGAGCGCCACCGACATTGCCCGATCCTGCGCCGCGCGCCACCAAGGGAAGCCGGTGCGTGCGCGCGATGTTGACAAGCGCAACAACCTGCTCATGAGAGGTGGGAAAGACAACGCCTAGGGGCGTTATGCAGTGTGGAGTCTCATCGCTGGAATACAGCGCAAGCGTGGCGTCGTCATGCAGCACGCGCCCCTCGCCAAGCGCTCGGTCCAGCTCGGCGAGCGCTGCTGCAGACACTTCAGGCTCTACCTTCGGGCGGCAGGGCGGCAAACATCTGGGCGACCATGTCGGCATCGAAGTCCAGGCCCACGTCCAGGCCCGGGTTGAGGGAGATGGGAAAACCGCCGCCTAGGCGGCGTACCACCCAGGCAAACTCAACCAGCAAGCCACCGCGGAAATCGGGGAAGTCTTCCAGGAAGGGTTTGGCGCGCTCCGGGCTGGTGAAGAGCACGAGAATGCGGGTGCCATCCTCGTCTTCCACCACCAGGGGTTGAGCCTGGGTGCTGCGCTGAAAGCCCTTGATGAGGTTTTTCTCATCCTGCACCGGCATAAACACCTGTTCGTCGAGCAGGCGGCTCATGAATGCGTCGGCGGACAACTCGCCGGCATGTACGGCGACAAGCTGTTTTTCCAGATCGTTGTGGGGACGGAAGGGGGTATCCATGGGACGGCAAGAGGAAAATCTCGGGCAAGTTTACTCCAAGGCTTGCTGCGGCGCGGCTTTTTCGAACCGGATAGTGCCCGCAGGACGGGCGTCATCGGCGCGGGAGGGGCTTGGTCTGGTAAGGCAACGAGTAGGCGGCCAGGCTGTCCCGGCGGAAACACGTGGCCGCCGCGACAGCCGCGTGATTCCTTTCGATAACATCACCAAGGTCGCTATGCTTTCCCGCAGTCATGCGGGCATGGCGCGCCGCAGACTGCATCACCCCCTTTCCCTGAGTGCGGACCCTCGGTATAATTTCGCGCTTTGTCGGGGTCGGTAGCTCAGTCGGTAGAGCAGCGGACTTTTAATCCGTTGGTCGCGAGTTCGAATCTCGCCCGACCCACCAAGAAAACAAGCGGCTCGCAGCAATGCGGGCCGTTTTCATTTCTGGCGCTGAAAAGTCGATGTAGGCACCGTTGTAGGCAGTCTTGGGCGGGGGTTGGTGCTGACCGGCAAAGCTCGCGCGGCGAAAAGCAGTGCTAAACTCATACCCGTGGCTATTAGCCACAAGCCCAGGCCGTGACCGATTTCCTCTTTGCAAGGGTCGCGGCTGTTTCCCATCAAGACTTGCTAAGGAGTTGCACCGTGATAAAGATTCCCCCCGATGAGGCCAACGTCCGCGAGTTGAGGGCGAAGGCCGAAGCATTGGCCGAGAAATACGGCTTCGATCTAGAGGCCGGTCCGAGCATCGAGCAGGGCGAGCGCATCCCTCTATTCGATTACCTCGCCGCCCTGCAATACACCGTCGCGCGCGACATGCTGGAACAGGCGCGGCGCGAAGCTCCGCTGCCGCAGAGGCCCAAGAGCGGGCGCGATGGCAACGTGCTTCATCTGCCGCTTGATACGCTGCTCGAAAAGAAACGGCGCGACGTGCAGCGCGACCTGGCCGCGGCCATCGAAGAACTGCATGCGCGCCAGGTTACGAACGCAGTGGCGGCGGAGTGCTGGCGGACGATGCCCGCCGAGGAAGCGCTGCGAATTGCCACGGATGTCGTCGGCTATGAGGCCCAGCTTGGAATGCAGCGCCAGAGCGGCATGACAGGCGATGAGCCGGAGGACGAAAGCGACAAGCCCAAGGGCGACTAGACCCGCTCGCGCATTTCGCGCTCAAACCTCTTGAGCGGGTCGAAGTCGCGTGGAGCCTTGGGCTTTGCGGGTCGATCCCAGCGCATGAAGGGGTCGAGCACCTCGGCCACGGGTGTGGGGTGCGCGAGCGTCAGGGCCAGAGCGTCGGCCATATCCGGTGATGCCAGGCCGCGGCTGCGCATGCTGTCCTTCGATTCGAGCTGTATCTGGTCGCGGATGTTGTAGCCATACTCCGGGCCGCAGAGGTCGGCGGCGAGCGCTTCGCTCGCAGGTATGCAGCCGCCCTTGAGCCACTCGCGTCTCTCCCCCCGCCACCAGAAGACAAACGGCCCGCGGTGATGCGGGCCGTTTTGTTTATGTCTATCTTTCGCCGAGTCGGCTCAATTGTTGCGGCAGTCCAGAGGCAGCGCGTTCATAGGGATCTCATTGCTGCCGCACCGCCAGACCACCTGCTTGTCTGCACCTACGGAAGGCACCAGCAGTAAGGATTTCCCGGCATAGGGCGGCACCGCGACGTCGACCTGGATGACTCCGCTATCCGGATTTACCGCCACATTCGCCACGGAAGAAGCGGAAGCCGGCAATGCAAAGCCCGCCTCCCCGAGGGTGCGGGGCACCTTGTGGTTGACGTAATAATAGTTGGCCACCGCTGCAGCCGCCTGACGGCCAGTGTTTACCGCGCCTGCCAGCTTGGCTCGCGCGACGTAGGTTTGATAAGCCGGGATGGCGATCGCTGCGAGCACGCCGATCATGGCCACCATGATCAAGGTGGAAGCGGCGCCACCACCCACGCCGAGGCGCGGCACAAACAGGGCCAGGAACCAGGCGAAAGGATTGCGCCGCGGATGGCGCGGGTCCTGGCCCTGCTCCTGTGCCGTCACTGCCGCCAGACGCTTGGTGAGCCATGGGTAGTCGCTCACCAGTTCATGGAGGGACATCCAGAACCCCCCGGTCACACGGGACTGGGAGATGTATTGCTCGCGGTTCATGGACTGCCAGCGCTTGCCGCCGGCGGCCAGAACCGCCAGGCCATATTGGGCACTGGCACCATCCGCGCAGGCGGCGAGGCCGTGGCGGTCGCAGGTATATTCGCGCGCCCGGGAGTAGGCGGCCCCGATGACAGGCAGAAGGCCAGCCGGGAACAGCACGGGCCCCCAACGCAGATGGTTGCGCTTTATGTGGCCCAACTCATGGCCAATATAGAAATTGAGGGCGTCCGGCTGCGAGTCGAGGGCATCCACCACGTCGGAATAGAGGACGATGAAATTGCGTCCGAGGAAACGGGTCGCCAGCGCGTTGAAGGTGCCGCCTACATGCATGAGGTAGGCGTCGGGCACTTCCGGCAGGTTCAGTTTGCGGCAGGCCTCGACGATGCGGCCATGCAGATCGGGGAATTGCTCCGCGGTAATCCGCACTGCCGTGCCTTTCAGGTGCGAAATGAACGCCGACTGTGCAAACAGGTAGAAGAGAAGAAAGGACAGCAGATAAATCAGCGCGATCCCCTTGGTCACCACCATCAATACGACCCAGACCGGTATCGAAATCATGGCCAGAATGACAAACAACGGCTGCTCGTTCTGATAAACCAGATTCATGTTCTCCCCCTGAATTGTTGTTTAGGATGTGCCTGGGCACGATCCAGGGACATATTCGCACGGGGGGTATGGGCGTTCAAGCCTGGGTGCCGGTCATGCTCACGACAGCCGCGCCCCTTGGCCGTCGGGTGGCGCAAAGGCTCAATGCATCGGCTCGGCCAGGATCACCGAAAGCGCCGCCCCGGCGCTGGTGGAGACGACATTGAAATGCACGCAGTAAAGATGATCGACGCCATCCTGGCTCAGTGCCCGGAATGGTATGCCGCAGCGACACCGGAATGCCAGGCGCGCATTGAGGCGTTCATCGTCCAGCAACTCGGTGCAGGACAACTCGGGCAGGACCAGGGAGAGGTGCCTCCCCTTGAGCTCGGCGCGCGTGTAGCCGAGGATTTCCAAAGCTGTCTCATCACAATCCTGTATCTGGCCATGCGGGCCCACCCATAAAGTGGCCGACAACGCGGAGCATGGATCGTTGACTGCGTTGGCCGGCGCCGGGGTGAGCGGGGCCATGCTGAGCGTCTGCCACGCTCCTGCCGGGCTTTTCATGCAGCCCCCGTGCGCTTGCCGTGAGGGAGGGCAGGACTGAGCTCCTGTCGATCAAACATTTTTTCGCCTTCTTTCGGTGTCTGGGAAACAACTGCTGCACGATTTCCCCGCCGGGAACGCGGTGCGGGAAACGGTGCCGGCATGGCAATTTATGACCATTGACGACGCCGTTTCACGCTTATTCGGGTGGCCAGCGGCAAACTTTAGATTCTCCTGGCGCGGGCGTAGCCTGCCGTTACGGCGTTAAGCAAAAATAAAGTTGATGGGGGGTCCGCAGGGCCGTTGGCGGCTGGGTGTTGGCAGGCGGGGGCGGCGGCAGCCCATAGGTGGATTGCCTAGCGGGTGCCATGGGGGCTGCATCCACTTGCGCGAACGCTGGAGTAGATCGCTGCTGCGGCCGGGTGGACCCTGGCTCTGCCGTCAGTCCCAGTGGAGCAGCAGGCTGCCTGCTTCGCCGCGCAGTATGCGGGTGCCGAATTTCTCACCTTCGCGGTTCAGCGTCTCCAGCAGCCAGCGTGTGCCGCTTTCGGGCGCTAGCCGTACCTGGAGGCGGTGGATGGCGGTGGGGGCCAGCAGCAGGCGCACCAGGCGGCCGTCATCCAGGGTGGGGAAATACATGAGAGCCAGATCGCCTCGGTATTGCTCGTGGCCGCTAATGCCTTCGTAGTCGTTGAGAAAGTCGCCGCAGCCGTAGACTATGCATTTGCCGCGGTACACCTCGATGCCCTTCACGTGATGAGACGAGTGGCCGTGTACCAGGTCGACGCCCGCGTTGTCGATGAGGCCGTGGGCGAAGTCGCGCTGGGCCGGCGTTACGGTGTATCCCCAGTTGCCGCCCCAGTGCAGCGAGGCCACCACGGTGTCGCCGGCGCGTTTCAGGGCATGCACCTGGCGGGCGATGGCCTCCAGGCTGAGGTGGGACAACTCGGGTAGCAGATTCACCCCGGGCCGGTGTTCGGCAGCGGCCCAGTCCGCCGGAACGCCGCTGTCTCGCGTGCCCCAGGCGAAGACCAGCACGCGGCCCTTGCCGGGCACGTGAAGGAAGGCCGGGGCGGCGGCCTCGGCGGCATCGCGCCCCGCTCCGGTGGTGGCGATGCCGGCCTCGTGCAGGCTGTGCAAGGTCTCCGCCAGGCCTGCGTAACCCCAGTCCAGGACATGGTTGTTGGCGAGCGTGCAGCAATGAATGCCGGCCGCTGCGAGAAACGGGGTGTTGGCCGGATGCATGCGGTAATGGATGCCCTTGTCCGGCCAGGCGTCCGCCGCCTGGGTGATGGCAGTCTCCAGGTTGATGATGCGCAGATCCGGACGGATACGTCGCAACTGCTCCAGGGCATCGCCCCAGATGTAGGCAAAGTCGACGGGCCGCCTGATGGCGCCGTGTGCCTGTTCGGCCAGGTCCACGTAGTCGAGCGCCGAGCGCACATAGGGCTCATAAAGTTGGGGGTCACCGGGGTGGGGAAGTATCTGGTCCACACCCCGGCCACTCATCACGTCACCGCACAGGAAGAGGGTGATGGAAGGCCGCTGGGCGGATGCGGGGGAAGACGCCATGGGTTCGCGCGCGCTGCCGGGACCGTCCTACTATAGAAGCATCCGGCAAGGCAAACAGGGGCTTGCGGTTATCATGATGCGCAAGCCTGCACGATCACGGAGTTAGGCATGTCGTGGGCGGGCTTCCTCGCTGTTTAGTGTCAGCCTGCAAAGCGCCGGATGTCTACGAGGAGAGATGGTCATGTTCTGTTTAACCAGATTACCGGTCCTGACGGCTGTTCGTACGCTGCTGATGGGGTCGCTGGTTTTGGCGGTTGCCGGCTTGGCCGCGAGTGATTCGTTGGCCATGGGGCCAGGCGTGATGGGCGCGGGGACCATGGGGCCGGGGATGATGGGTTCGGCACCCCCTCAAGCTGCGCCAGAGGGTGAGAATGCGGGCCATGGCGGCGCCCTGGTGGTTTATATCCAGACCCAGCGGCTCGCCTGTCTGCAGTGTCATGGTGTGGAGACATCTGGCTTTGGCCCAGCGTTTGCCCTCATCGCTGCCAACTATGCAAAGCAGCCCGACGCGGCGCGCCTGCTCGCCGAGCACATTGCGCAGGGTTTTGGCCGCATGCCCGGCGGCCTTGCCAGCGACGCCCAGGCCGCTCAACTCGCCAAGATGATTTTGGAATTGTCGGGCGCGGAGCGCGTCCAACCTCATTGATCGGGGTGAGGCCGGGCGCCGGCTGCGGGTAACGGACAACGAATGAGCCAAGAAAACATGGATGAGGGATTGCGGCAGATCGACATAGGCATCGAGGGCATGACCTGCGCATCTTGCAGTGCGCGGGTCGAGCGCGCGCTGCAGGGGGTGCCGGGCGTGGCTGCCGCCACGGTCAATCTCAGCACCGAGCGCGCTTCGGTGCAGTATGACGGGGCGCAAACGACGCCGCAGGATCTCGCCGATGCCATCGCCCAAATCGGCTACACGCCTGTGGTTGCGGAAACCCAACTGGTCATCGAGGGGATGAGTTGCGCCTCCTGCGTGCGGCACGTGGAAACGGCACTGCGGGATCTCCCTGGCGTTGTGGATGCCACGGTCAACCTGGCCACCGAGCGCGCGGCGCTGCGTTATTTTCCGGCGAGTGCCGACCTGGACGCGTTCATCGCGGCCGTGGTCGAGGCGGGCTATGGGGCGCGTCCACTCGATGCCCGGGCGGAGGACGAAGCCGCCCGCAAGCGCGCGGCGCTTGCCGCCATGCGCAGGGATGTCGTGCTTGCGGCGGCGCTCGCCTTGCCCATCATGCTGCTGTCCATGGGAGGCGCTTTTGTGCCCGCGCTGCATGCCGGACTGGAAGCAACGGCGCCCTTTGCCGACTTCTGGGAGTGGGTGCAGGCGCTGCTCGCGTCCGCGGTCTTGTTGGGCCCCGGGCGGCGTTTTTTCCGTCCCGGGCTCATCGCCTACCGCCAGCTGTCTCCGGACATGAACTCCCTGGTGGCGACGGGGACGGGTGCTGCCTGGCTGTTCAGCATGCTGGTGTTGATCTTGCCGGGCATCTTTCCTCCCGCCGCGCGCGCCGTCTATTTCGATTCCGCGGCGGTGGTGATCGCGGCGGTGCTGTTCGGAAAATATCTGGAGGAACTGGCCAAGGGCCGCACCTCGGCGGCAATCCGCAAGCTTGTCGGCCTGCAGGCCAAGGAGGCCCATGTGCTGCGCGGCGGCAGCGAGGAGACGGTCCCTGTCAGCGCGGTGCAGAAGGGCGATCAGATTGTCGTGCGGCCCGGGGAGCGGATACCGGTGGACGGTCTGGTGCGCGCAGGCGCCTCCCACGTAGACGCCGCGATGCTCACCGGGGAACCGCTGCCGGTGGCCAAGCGCGAGGGTGATGCGGTGGTGGGCGGCACCATCAACCAGGAGGGAAGGCTGGTGCTTGAAGCAACCTCGGTGGGGCGGGATACGGTGCTGGCGCAAATCATCCGTCTGGTGGAGTATGCCCAGACTGGCAAGCTGCCGATCCAGGGTCTTGCCGACCGGGTGGTGCGCGTATTCACCCCGGTGGTGCTGGGCATCGCCTTGCTCAGCTTCGGCGCATGGCTGGTCATTGGCCCTCCTCCCGCCATCACCATGGCGCTGCTCTCGGCGGTGGCCGTGCTGGTGGTGGCGTGCCCCTGCGCCATGGGCTTGGCCACCCCGGCCGCCATCATGGTGGGCACCGGGCGGGCTGCCGAACTGGGCGTTTTGTTCCGCAAGGGCGATGCCCTGGAAACCTTGTCGAAAGTCGACACCATACTGCTCGACAAGACCGGCACCCTGACCAAGGGGAAGCCCGCGGTGACGGACGCGCTGGGCGCTGACCGGCCTGCGCTGCTGCGCCTGGCGGCCGCCGTGGAGTCGGCTTCCGAACACCCGCTGGCCCGCGCGGTGCTGGAGGCCGCCCGACAGGAAAAAATCGCCTTGCCCGCGGCCGACGGCTTCGAGGCGATTCCCGGCTATGGGGTCAAGGCGCTGGTCGAGGGCCGGCTGGTGCGCATCGGCGCCCTGCGGTTCATGGAGCGCGAGGGGCTCGCGCCCGGCTCCTGGGCAGAGGCGGCCAAAGGGCTTGAGACCGATGGCAAGAGCGTGGTGTTCGTCGCCAGTGGGGATGAGGTCATCGGCTTGCTGGCCATTGCCGACCCTATCAAGAGCGAAGCGCCCTCCCTCATGGCGACGCTTCAGGATATGGGGCTGAGGGTCGCCATGGTCACCGGCGATGCCCGCAGCACGGCAGCGGCAGTCGGCCGCCGCCTGGGCATAAACGACCTGCACGCCGAGGTTCTGCCCGACGGCAAGGCAGCCGTGGTGCAGCAGTTGCAGCAACTGGGGCGCAAGGTTGCCTTCGTCGGCGACGGCATCAACGATGCCCCCGCGCTGGCGCAGGCGGATGTGGGCATTGCGCTGGCTTCCGGCACGGATATCGCCATTGAAGCCGGGGAGGTCACGCTCGCGCGCGGCGAACTGGCGGGCGTGGTCACCGCCCTGCGGGCCGCGCGCAAGACCATGAGCACGATACGCGGCAATCTTTTCTGGGCATTCTTCTACAACGTCCTGCTCATTCCCGTGGCTGCCGGCGCTGCGGTGCCCATAGGGCTGCAGCTCAATCCCATGCTCGCCGGGGTGGCGATGGGCCTGTCGTCGGTGTTTGTGCTGACCAACAGCCTGCGGCTCAGGGGCATCAGGCCTTGGCTGCCTGAGCCCCAGGCGTCGGCGATCCGGCCCGGCGGCCTTGGGGACGCCCCGCACTTGGCGCATCCATGACTTGCGGCAGATCTGTGTCCGGGGAAAAATGGTCGCTGATTTAGCCACCTCAAGTAAAAGGAGTTTCTTGTGAGCGATACCGTACTCAATGTCACCGGCATGACCTGTGGGCACTGTGTGATGTCCGTCACGAAGGCGCTGCAGCGCGTGCCCGGCGTGGAAAAAGCCGACGTCAACCTGGCTCGGGGGGAAGCCGTGGTGCATGGCACGGCGGACATCCAGGCGGCGATTGCGGCAGTCCAGAAAGCCGGCTTTGGCGCCACGGTGAAGTCCTGATGCGCCTGCGGCGAGGCAGATGGGCCCCTCCGGAGCACTGCCGGCGATGAGTGTCGATGTCCTCGTTTACACCAGCCCGGGATGCCCGGATTGCGCTGCAGTGAAGCGCTATCTGGCGGATCGCGGCATCGCCTTTGCAGAGCGCGACGTGACCGCGCCCGGGG
>JAJXXS010000239.1 GCA_021780975.1 Pseudomonadota bacterium | reverse complement strand
GTCTCCCATCGTCCTCCTGGCACTTTTCGCCGGGGGCTGCGCCAACGTGCATTTTCCCTATGTGATCAATGTGCAGCAGGGCAATGCGGTCACCCCGGAAATGGTGGCCAAGCTCAAGCCCGGCATGAGCCGGTCCCAGGTTCGCTTCATTCTGGGCACGCCGCTGACGGTGGATCTGTTTCGTGCCGACCGGTGGGACTACATGTATGAGTTCCACAAAGCGGGCGTTTTGACAGAAAAGCGGCGCGTCAGCGTGTTCTTCAAGGGCGATGTTCTGGAGCGTGTCGAGCAGGTGGGAATGGGCACGGAAGCCGCGCCGACCAGCCAGCAACCGACCGCGTCGCCGGCCCGGCCCGCGGCGGCACAAGAAACGCAAGGGGGCGCGGCAACCACGGTGGTGGCGCCCATGGGGACGCCCAGCGACGAGCAAGCTCCTGCGCCCACCAAGGAGAACAGCGCGCCGCTGCAACTCACGCCGGCCACCACGCTCAATGCGCCGGCGCCCCCGAGTTTCCCGGTTCCACCCGAGACGCAGGATTCCAGCACTCCGACGCAGGCGCAGTGACCATGATCAACACGGTTGTCGCCGGTGTATCGGGGCGCATGGGCCAGGCGCTCCTGGAAGCCATCGGGGAGGATGGCCTATGCCGCCTCCACGGCGCCCTGGATCGCGCCGGCAGTGATGCGCTGGGCCGGGAGGTAGGCGCAGGCGTGAAAGCCAGCGCCGACATCGAGGCAACCCTGAGCGGCGCCGACGTGCTGATCGATTTCACACGCCCCGAGGCTTCCTTGCGGCATCTCGACGCTTGCCAGGCTCTGGGGGTGGCGCTGGTCCTCGGCACCACTGGTTTCGATGCGGCGCAGAAACGCCTCATCGAGGATGCGGCGCGCAGGGTGCCGGTGGTGTTTGCGCCAAACATGAGCGTGGGCGTGAACCTGCTCATGAAACTGGCGGAACTGGCGGCACGCGCCCTGGCCGATGGCTACGACATCGAAATCATCGAGGCCCATCACCGCCACAAGGTCGATGCTCCGTCCGGCACCGCGCTGGGGCTGGGCCAGGCGGTGGCGGGGGCGCTCGGACGTGACCTCCGGCAATGCGCCGTCTATGGGCGCGAAGGTGTGACCGGTGAGCGCCGCGCCGATACCATAGGCTTCGCCACCGTGCGCGGCGGCGACATCGTGGGCGACCATACCGTGCTTTTCGCCGGTATCGGCGAACGCATCGAACTCACCCACAAGGCCTCCAGCCGACTCACCTTCGCGCAGGGCGCGCTGCGCGCCGCGAAATGGCTGCAGGGCCGTCCCGCCGGCCTTTACGACATGCGCGACGTGCTCGCGCTCAACTGATTCCGCGTCGATCCGGATTGCCGCAAGAGGGGTGATGAGGCTATAATTCGGCCTCAATCAGGCGAGTGCACGCTAGGTGTCTCGCCTTCGTTTTGTGTCCGCCCCAAACGATTGGAGTCTTCCTTGCCCGAGGTCAAGCCTGCCCTACTCGCGCTCGCCGACGGCTCGGTGTTTCGTGGCGCATCCATCGGCGCCGACGGGGTGTCGGCCGGCGAAGTGGTGTTCAACACCGCGCTTACCGGCTATCAGGAAATTCTCACCGATCCCTCTTACTTCCGCCAGATCGTCACGCTGACTTATCCTCACGTGGGCAACTACGGCATCAATGCCGAAGACGTGGAATCGGCGCGCCTTTACGCGGCAGGCCTGGTGGTGCGCGACGTTCCCGGGCGCTACTCCAACTTTCGCGCCGACCGTTCCCTATCCCAGTATCTACGCGATGCCGGGGTGGTGGCCATCGCCGACATCGATACGCGCCGCCTGACCCGCATCCTGCGCGAAAAGGGTGCGCAGAACGGTTGCCTTATGGCCGGCGCAGTGGACGAAGCCGAAGCGCTCGCGGCGGCACGTGCCTTTCCCGGCCTGGCAGGCATGGATTTGGCGCAGGAAGTCAGCTGCGCGAGCGCATATGAGTGGAACGAAGCGCAATGGAAGCCTGGCGCTGGCTATGGCCAAGGTACAGGCGATCGGTTCCACGTCGTGGCATTCGATTATGGCGTCAAGTTCAACATCCTGCGCATGCTCGCCGAGCGCGGCTGCAGGGTGACCGTCGTTCCCGCCAAAACCACGGCCCATGAAGTCATGGCTGCCGCCCCCGACGGCGTGCTGCTCTCCAATGGTCCCGGAGATCCGGCCCCGTGTGGCTATGCCATCAGCGCGATCGGCGAACTCGTGGACCGCAAAGTGCCCGTATTTGGTATCTGTCTGGGCCATCAACTGCTCGCCCTAGCGAGCGGAGCAAAAACCGTAAAGATGAAATTCGGCCACCACGGCGCCAACCACCCGGTGAAGGATCTGGCAACCGGCCGTGTCGCCATCACCAGCCAGAATCACGGTTTCGCGGTCGATGCGGGCACCCTGCCGGATAATTTGCAGCCTACCCACGTGTCGTTGTTCGATGGTTCGCTCCAGGGCATGGCGCGCACCGACGCACCGGTGTTCAGCTTTCAGGGGCACCCGGAAGCCAGTCCCGGGCCGCACGACATCGGCTATCTCTTTGACCGCTTTGTGGCCCTCATGGCCGCCAACAAGCAACGCTGAGCCCTATGCCCAAGCGCACCGACCTGCAAAGCATCCTCATCATCGGCGCCGGGCCGATCATCATCGGCCAGGCCTGCGAGTTCGATTATTCCGGTGCGCAGGCATGCAAGGCGCTGCGCGAGGAGGGCTTCAAAGTCATCCTGGTGAACTCCAACCCGGCCACCATCATGACCGATCCCAACATGGCCGATGTCACCTATATCGAGCCCATCCAGTGGCAGGTGGTGGAGAAGATCATCGACAAGGAGCGGCCCGATGCGCTGCTGCCCACCATGGGCGGCCAGACGGCGCTGAATTGCGCATTGGATCTGGCCAAGCACGGCGTGCTGGAAAAATTCGGGGTGGAACTGATCGGCGCCTCCAAGGAAGCGATCGACAAGGCCGAAGACCGCGAGAAATTCAAGGTCGCCATGACGCGGATCGGGCTCGCTTCGGCGCGCTCTGGCATCGCCCATAGCCTGGAAGAAGCCTGGCAGGTGCAGGCGGGCATCGGCTTCCCCGTCATCATACGTCCCAGCTTCACCCTTGCCGGCACGGGCGGCGGGATCGCCTACAACAAGGACGAGTTCATCGCCATCTGCGAGCGCGGCCTGGATGCTTCACCCACCAAGGAACTGCTGATCGAAGAATCGCTGATCGGCTGGAAAGAATACGAGATGGAAGTGGTGCGTGACCGCGCCGACAACTGCATCATCGTCTGCTCGATCGAAAACCTCGACGCCATGGGGGTGCATACAGGCGACTCGATCACCGTGGCTCCGGCACAAACCCTCACCGACAAGGAATATCAGGTCATGCGTGACGCTTCCCTGGCGGTGTTGCGCGAGATCGGCGTGGATACCGGGGGCTCCAACGTGCAGTTCGCCATCGACCCCAAGGACGGGCGCATGGTGGTGATCGAGATGAACCCACGCGTGTCGCGTTCCTCGGCGCTGGCGTCCAAGGCGACCGGCTTCCCCATCGCCAAGGTGGCCGCCAAGCTGGCGGTGGGCTATACGCTGGACGAATTGAAGAACGACATCACCGGCGGAGCGACCCCGGCCTCGTTCGAGCCTTCCATCGACTACGTGGTCACCAAGATCCCGCGCTTCGCGTTCGAGAAATTTCCGCAGGCCAATGACCGCCTGACGACGCAGATGAAATCGGTCGGCGAGGTCATGGCCATCGGACGCACGCAGCAGGAATCCCTGCAGAAGGCCTTGCGCGGCCTGGAAGTGGGGGCGGACGGCCTGGACGAGCGCACCACGGACCAGGACGAGATCGAGCAGGAATTGGGCAACCCCGGCCCGGACCGCATCTGGTACGTGGGGGACGCCTTCCGCGTCGGCATGAGCCTGGACGATATCCACGCCATCACCCATATCGATCCGTGGTTCCTGGCGCAGATCCAGGGCATCGTCGAAGCGGAAACCGCCATCCGCGGGCGCGCGCTCACCTCCTTTGGCAAGGACGAACTCTGGCGCCTCAAGCGCATGGGCTTCTCCGACCGGCGCCTGGCCCGGCTGCTCGCGACCGATCAGCACGCGGTGCGCGCCCGTCGCCATGAACTGGCGGTGCACCCGGTGTACAAGCGGGTGGATACCTGCGCCGCGGAATTCGCCACGCAGACCGCCTACATGTACTCGAGTTATGAAGAGGAGTGCGAGGCGGCGCCCAGCGAGCGCAAGAAAATCATGGTGCTGGGGGGCGGCCCCAACCGCATCGGCCAGGGCATCGAGTTCGATTACTGCTGCGTGCATGCCGCGCTGGCCATGCGCGAGGACGGCTACGAGACCATCATGGTCAACTGCAATCCAGAGACCGTCTCGACCGACTACGATACTTCCGATCGGCTTTATTTCGAGCCGCTGACCCTGGAAGACGTGCTGGAGATCGTGCGCGTGGAGCAGCCCTGGGGCGTGATCGTGCAGTACGGCGGCCAGACTCCGCTGAAGCTGGCGCGTGACCTGGAGGCGAACGGCGTGCCCATCATCGGCACCAGCCCCGACATGATCGATGCGGCGGAAGACCGCGAGCGCTTCCAGAAGATGCTGCACGAACTGGGTTTGAAGCAGCCGCCCAACCGCACCGCGCGCACCGAGGATCAGGCCCTGCGCGGCGCCGCTGAAATCGGCTACCCGCTGGTGGTGCGGCCCTCCTACGTGCTGGGCGGACGTGCCATGGAAATCGTGCGCGAAGAGGCCGACCTGCGCCGCTACATGAAGGAGGCGGTCAAGGTTTCCAACGATTCGCCGGTGCTGCTGGACCGCTTTCTCAATGACGCGATCGAGGTGGACGTGGATGCCCTTTCCGACGGCGAGCAGGTGTTGATCGGCGGCATCATGGAACACATCGAGCAGGCTGGCGTGCATTCCGGCGATTCGGCCTGTTCGCTGCCGCCTTTCAGTTTGTCTCCGGCACTGCAGGACGAACTGCGGCGCCAGACCGTGGCGATGGCGCGTGCCTTGCAGGTGAAGGGCCTCATGAATGTGCAGTTCGCCATCCAGAACGGCACGGTCTATGTGCTGGAAGTGAATCCGCGCGCCTCGCGCACCGTGCCCTATGTGTCCAAGGCGATCCGCACGCCGCTCGCCAAGGTGGCTGCCCGCTGCATGGCGGGCCAGACCCTTGCCAGCCAGGGCGTGACGCGTGAAATCATCCCCCCTTACTATGCGGTGAAAGAGGCGGTCTTCCCTTTCAACAAGTTTCCCGGCGTGGATCCCCTGCTGGGACCGGAAATGAAATCCACCGGCGAGGTCATGGGCGTGGGGGAGAGCTTCGGCGAGGCTTTCGTCAAATCCCAGCTGGCCGCGGGCGTCAAATTGCCGAAGTCGGGGCGCGTGTTCATCAGCGTCAAGCATGGCGATCGCCCCGGGGCGGTGGAGATCGCCCGCGATCTGCACGCTCTGGGCTACACTCTATTGGCGACGCGCGGCACCGCCCAGACGATCAGCGAGGCCGGCATTCCGGTGACGCCGGTCAACAAGGTGAAGGAAGGCCGTCCCCACATCGTCGACATGATCAAGAACAACGAAGTCGCGTTGATCGTCAACACCGTGGAGGACAAGCGCGCGGTGCAGGATTCCTATTCCATACGTGCCGAGGCCCTAGCCCGCAAGGTGACCTACTACACTACCCTGTCCGGCGCGCGCGCCGCCTGCCTGGGCCTCAAGTACAATTTGGACTTGAAGGTCTATTCGGTGCAATCGCTGCACCGCAGTCTGCATTGAAAAAGTCGGGTAGCTTTTTCTAAATTTCGTCAGCGAGGTAAATTGTGGGCAAGATACCCCTCACCGTGACGGGCGCGGAAAAACTGCGCCAGGAACTGCATCATCTCAAGACCGTGCAGCGCCCTAACGTGATTCAGGCGATCGCCGAGGCGCGTGCCCAGGGCGATCTCTCAGAGAACGCCGAATACGACGCCGCCAAGGAACGGCAGGGCTTCATCGAAGGGCGTATCGCCGAGCTTGAGGCCAAGCTTTCCAATGCACAGATCATCAATCCGGCGGAACTCGACGTCGACGGCAAGGTGGTGTTCGGTGCCACCGTTGAACTCGAGGACGCCGATTCCGGCGATACCGTCACTTATCAGATCGTGGGCGACGACGAGGCGGATATCAAGGAAGGCAAGATTTCCGTGTCCTCGCCGATTGCCCGTGCGCTCATCGGCAAGTACAGCGGCGACACCGCTCATGTGCAAGCGCCTGGCGGCGAGCGCCGCTACGAAGTGCTGGACGTGCGCTATGTCTGAACTGGCAGGCAGCCTGCCATCGGCTGTTGGGAGGCGGGAAAGCCATGAAGTTTCTTGGTAGCGGTCTTGCCTCGGTTCTGCTCGTCGCCTGGGTGGGCGGCTTGTGGGCGATCGGCTACATCGCCGCGCCCACTCTCTTCGTTCACCTCGCAGACAAGGAACTGGCCGGCAACCTCGCCGGTGCCCTGTTCAAGTGGATCGCCTATGTCGGCATCATCGCCGGTGTTTATCTGCTGATCTACCGCCTCGGGCAGGAAGGTTTCGCAGCGCTCAAGGGGGGATTCTTCTGGGCTGTACTGCTGATGCTGGCCATGACTCTGGTGCAACGCTTCGGCTTTCAGCCCATCATGGAAAGCCTCAAGGAGCAGGCGCTGCCAAGGGCAGTGATGGAATCCGCCTTCCGCAGCCGCTTCGCCGCATGGCACGGCATTTCCAGCGTTGTCTACCTGGTTCAGAGCCTGATCGGACTTTGGCTGGTGGCGCGCGCCAAACTGGCCTGATGTCAGGGCAAGGCGATGGCCGGGTTTTCCGCCGTGCGGTAAAGCACAAGAATCTTGCCTATGTGCTGCACAGGGGCGGCGTTCAGCGTCGCGCAAAGCTCAAGCAGCCATGCTTCGCGCTGGACTTTGTCGCTGCTGGCGGCTTTCACCTTGATGAGTTCATGGGCCGCGAGCGCGCGGTCGACTTCCTGGACCACTGCGGGGCTCAAGCCCTTGTCGCCGATGATGACGACAGGATGGCGGGCGTGGGCGAGACCCTTCAGATATTGGCGCTGGGCCGGAGTGAGCTGCATGTGGAAGGCCGATTCAAAGAGCGCGCCATTTTAGCCGATAGATCATGAAACGCAGCAAATCCGGCCGCGCGTGGATGCAGCAGCATGTCTCGGATCCCTATGTGAAGCTGGCCCAGAAAGAAGGGTATCGCTCACGCGCCGCTTACAAACTGATCGAAATCCTGCGCCGCGAGCGCCTGATTCGCTCCGGCAGCGTGGTCGTCGATCTGGGCGCGGCGCCCGGCGGCTGGAGCCAGGTCTCCGGGCAACGGGTCGGGCCTGCGGGCAGGGTGGTGGCGATCGACTTGCTGCCCATGGACCCCTTGCCGGGCGTGGAGTTTCTGCAGGCGGATTTTGCTTCGGAGGAGGGGCTGGCGGAATTGGAGGCATTGCTGCAAAAACGCCAGCCGGACCTTGTAATGAGCGATATGGCCCCCAATTTGTCAGGCATAACGGCGGCAGATCAGGCGCGCCACTACCGCCTGGCGGAACTGGCGCTCGATTTTGCCCGCCTGCATTTGCAGGAGCAGGGGGCTTTTGTCGTCAAGGTGTTCCACGGCGAGGGTTATGATGCCTTTCGGGCCGCCATGGCCCAGACCTTCCAAACCATCTCCGGCATCAAGCCGGAGGCTTCCCGCGATCGCAGCCGGGAGGTCTACTTGGTGGGAAAATGCCTGCGCAAAAGTAGCGGTACGGACGAATTCAATTTAGAATGAGTCTAAAGTTGTTGAATGGGCGCGAGCCCGAACAGGAGCGATTGTGAACAATCTCGCCAAAAACGTTGCCATCTGGCTGGTCATCGCCGTGGTGCTCATGATGGTGTTCAACCAGTTGAGCAGCCGTCATGCGGATTCCAACCAGATTCCCTACTCGCAGTTCATGGAGGAGGTGCATCAGGGCCAGGTGGCCAAGGTCGTGATCGAGGGCAACGTCATCAAGGGCGTCACCAGCGCCCAGCAGCCCTTTACTACCTACGCGCCGTCCGATCCCTGGATGGTGTCCGACTTGCTGAAAAACAACGTCGTGATCGATGCCAAGCCGGAAGAGCAGCCCTCCTTCCTGATGAGCATCTTCATCTCCTGGTTCCCCATGCTGCTGCTGATCGGCGTCTGGGTGTTCTTCATGCGCCAGATGCAGGGCGGCGGGCGCGGTGGCGCCTTTTCCTTCGGCAAGAGCCGCGCCCGCATGCTGGACGAATCCAACAACCAGGTGACCTTCGCCGACGTGGCGGGCTGCGAGGAGGCCAAGGAAGACGTGGCCGAACTGGTCGACTTCCTCAAGGATCCATCCAAGTTTCAGAAACTGGGCGGCCGCATCCCGCGCGGGGTGCTGATGGTGGGCCCTCCCGGCACCGGCAAGACCTTGCTGGCGCGCGCCATCGCCGGCGAAGCCAAGGTGCCCTTCTTCAGCATTTCCGGCTCCGATTTCGTTGAGATGTTCGTCGGCGTCGGCGCGGCGCGGGTGCGCGACATGTTCGAGCAGGCCAAGAAGCACGCGCCCTGCATCATCTTCATCGACGAGATCGATGCCGTCGGACGCCAGCGCGGTGCGGGCCTGGGCGGAGGCAACGATGAGCGCGAGCAGACCTTGAACCAGCTGCTGGTGGAAATGGATGGCTTCGAAGGGACTTCCGGCGTCATCGTCATTGCCGCGACCAACCGTCCTGACGTCCTCGATCCAGCGCTGCTGCGCCCCGGCCGCTTCGACCGCCAGGTGGTCGTGAACCTTCCCGACATCCGCGGCCGCGAGCAGATTTTGCTGGTGCACATGCGCAAGGTACCCATTGCGCCCGACGTGCGGGCCGACATCCTGGCGCGCGGCACGCCCGGATTTTCCGGCGCGGACCTCGCCAACCTCGTCAACGAGGCAGCGCTGTTCGCCGCCCGCGGCAACAAGCGCCTGGTGGATATGGATGATTTCGAGCGCGCCAAGGACAAGATCATGATGGGGGCCGAGCGCAAATCCATGGTCATGCCGGAGGAAGAGCGGCGCAATACGGCCTATCACGAATCCGGGCATGCCATCGTCGCGCGTTCGCTTTCCAAGACCGATCCCGTGCACAAGGTCACCATCATCCCGCGCGGACGCGCCTTGGGCCTGACCATGCAGCTGCCCACCGAGGACCGCTACAGCATGGACCAGGAACAACTGCTGCAGATGATCGCCGTGCTGTTCGGCGGACGTGTCGCAGAAGAAATCTTCATGAAGCACATGACCACGGGTGCTTCCAACGACTTCGAGCGGGCCACTGATCTGGCGCGCAAGATGGTCACCCAGTGGGGCATGTCCGACGAGCTGGGAACCATGGTGTATGCGGAGAACGAGGGCGAGGTGTTCCTCGGTCGCTCGATCACCACACACAAGAACGTGAGCGAGGCCACCATGCAGAAGGTCGACGCCGAGATACGCCGCATCATCGACAAGCAGTACGGTCTGGCCAAGCAGATACTGCTGGACAATCGCGACAAGGTGGAAAGCATGGCGCACGCCCTGCTCGAATGGGAAACCATCGACGCCGAACAGATCGACGA
>JAJXXS010000109.1 GCA_021780975.1 Pseudomonadota bacterium | reverse complement strand
CGCAGCGCGTCTGGCGGCCAAGGTGGGCAGGACGCTCACGGTGCTGGTGGACGAGATCACCGAAGACGGCGCGCTCGCGCGCAGCGCGGCGGATGCGCCCGAAATAGACGGCGTGGTGGTGGTCGAGAGCCCTGGCGATCTCATGACGGGAGACTGGGCCACGGTGAAGGTGACCGCGGCGGGCGAGCACGATCTGTGGGCCGAGCAGGTCGCGCCTTGATGTCCCGCCCGCGCGGGCGGGCAACGGCTGTGGCTATGCGGGGAGCGCGGGTGGGTCGCCCCATACCCTGATGCAGTTGCGGCCGTTTTTCTTGGCTTCGTAGAGCGCCTCGTCGGCGCGCCGGATGAGGGCGCGCAGGGGCTCTCCTGCCACCATCTGGGCGAGGCCGAAGGAGGCGGTGATGTGAACGACGTCCGCGCTGTTGGGCAGGGTGATGGGCGTTTCGGCGACATGTGCGCGCATGCGCTCCAGCACGGCTTCTGCGCGCGTGGCATCGAGATGGTCGAGGAAGATGAGGAATTCCTCCCCGCCGTAGCGGTAGACGCGGTCATTCTCGCGCAGGCTTTCTTGCAGCAGGGCGGCGAAGATGCGCAGCACCGCGTCGCCGGCCTCGTGGCCGTGGCTGTCGTTGACGCGCTTGAAGTGGTCGATGTCGGCCAGCGCCAGGCAGGCCGGGTGGCCTTCCTCCAGCGCATGGAAGATACCCTTCTGCAGTTGGGCCTGCATCTGCTGGCGGTTGGCGATGCCGGTGAGCGGATCGGTGCTGAAATGGTCCACCAGCAGGGCGCGGATCAGTTGCCGCAGGCTGAGGATGAGGCGCCGCGAGGCCTCGGCGAATTGCAGGTAGGCCTGAGCGCGGTCGCTGCCCGGCGGCGTCCTGAGCAGCAGGCGCGCGGCATCGTGCATCTGGCGATGCTGGCCCTCCAGGGCTGCGAATTGGGATTGGCGCACCAGTTGGGGCGGGTGCGCGGCCTTGTAATACCACTGCCCGAAGGCGCACAGGTGATGGGCATCGGGCGCCTGAGCGTCGGGATGCTCCGTCTGCCCCGCCAGCAGGTTGGCCACCAGATCGTCGGCCCAGCGCTGGTGCGCGAACTGCGCCGCCTCGATGACGGCGGCCAGGTCATGGCCGTCTTCAGGCGCAAGCGGGGAAGTGGCGGAAGGCGTGTCCATCACGGTTGTCAGCCGGCAAGCAGCCTGCGCTGAAAGGCATAAAACGCATTGGCTACGGCAGCGCCTTCCAGCAGGGTGAGGGCCTGGTTCATGCGCGCGCCGGCGGCAGGGTGGACGAAGCGTATGCCCGGGGCTAGGTCGAGCGGATAGCGACGCACCTCGACGGCGATCTTGCGCATGGCGACCATGGCGCTGCCCAGATCGGCTTCCGGCAGGCTGCCGTCGCGCGTGAGCGTGAAGGCAAGCGGCTCGTCGCTGACCGGGCAGTGCGTTTCCACACGCGCGGGGGCGTCCAGCAGGCGGGGCAGGGCGAGCGCGTCGAGCGCCGAGACGGCATGCAGCGTGACCTGCGGGAAGTGCAGGGTGATGTCGGTTTGCGCCGGGCAGAAAGGAGGGCAGGCGAGGCGCCCGGCGGTCAGGTAGATGGCATCCAGCGCGGACAACTCGTCCAGCGCTTCCGCGTCGAAGCCGCTCGGATCGGGGCTGGTGCCGGCCTGAATCCAGCGGGTCAGCAGCGCGAGGTAGGTTTCCCGCGTGGCGTCGCAGGCTTCCTGGCGGAGGCGCTTCTCCAGCGGCCAGGCGCGATGCAGGCCCATGAGCGCCTGCATCACGATATCTTCGCGGATCGTCGCCTGGGGGTTCACTGCGCGAACTGCTCCTCTTCCAGCACGCGGTACACGTAGTTGGCGTTGTTGCGGTGATTGAGGCGATACAGGGGCACGTTGGCGAACTCCGGCAGGTCGGCATGGTCGACGGCATCCTGCAAGGACTCGCCCTGGCGCAGGGAAGCGCTGATCTTGTCGGTCAATTGTTTCACATAGCTGCGCGTCTGCGCCACCATGGGAAATGGCGGCGTCTGCGGCGCCCCGTGTCCGGGCACCATGAGGCGGGCATGGGGAAAGGTCCGCAGCAGCCAGTCCTGGCGCGCCAGGATTTCGTGCAGATGGCCGTCGCCGATGAAGGTCACGCGGCCGTTGAAGGCGAGATCCGAAACCCAGAGGATGTTGCCGGGCTGCTGATACATGACCAGGTCGCCATGGGAATGGTGCTGGCCGCTGTCATGGATGCGGAAGATCTTGCCCCCCAGCCTGACGGTGTATTCCCTGGGGTGGTCGCCGCCCAGCAGGATGTCCGGCACCACCGCCTTGAAGTCCTTCATCTCGGCGGGCAGGAAGGCCTTGCGGTAGGCCACGGAGTGCTGGATGGTGGACGAGTAGGCGTAGTCCACCGTTCCCGCATGGCTGATGACTTTGACGCCGGGCAGTTCGGCAAAAGCCGCAGCGCCGTAGTAGTGGTCGGGATGGGCGTGGGTGATGACCAGATATCTGATGGGCTGGTCCGTCACCTGGCGGATGGCGGCGAGCATGCGCCGGCCCAGGTAGGGCGTGCCCAGGGCGTCCACCACCAGCACGCCGTCGCGCGTCACGACGAAGCCGGCGTTGCCGTTGAAGCCGCGGTTGACGCCGTCCACCTCGGCGATGTTGCCGAAAAAGAAATAGGTGTCGGGGGCGATGCGGTAATAGGGCAGCGGCTTGCTGTCGGGGTCTTTGGGATCGATGGCGAACACCGGAGCGCGCGGGCTGTTGAGCGCCTCCTTGGGCTGGTAGGGGTGGCCCGCGTCGGTGCCGAACTGCTGCTCCGCGCCGGCTCCTTCCAGCGGGGCGACATCGATGGGCAGCACCTTGGCTGCGCAGGCGCAGCCTGTGGCTAGCAAGCCCAGCAGGGCTAGGGTCAATTTGAGCGGCATGGCGACCTTGATGATTAAAAGATGCTTAATCATCGTACCACTCCGCGGCCCTGGCGTGGCCACCAGGGCCGGCGTTCAGGCCGTCGTTTTTGCCGTGCGCCGCAAGCGGCCGAGCAGCCGCCGCGCCAGTTCGCCGAACAGCTCGGTTTGCGTCGGATGCGGGAAGATCGCGCCGGCTACCTGCTTGAGCGTCATGCCGCCGGAGACCATCAGCACGCCGGCCCCGATGAGCGTGTCGACATGGTCGGCGAGCATGTGCACGCCGATGATCTTCTGCGTCGCCTTGTCGGCCACCAGCTTGATGAGGCCTTCGGTCTCGCCCGTGATCATGGCCTTGGCGTCGATGCTCATGGGGATCTTCACTTCCACCGCATCGATGCTCCTGGCCTTGGCCTGTGCCACCGAGAGGCCGACGAAGCCGGCCTGCGGGCGCGAGAAGGTGACGCCGCAGTCGACGTCCTGGTTGTATTCGGCGCCGTGCCCGAGCAGGTTGTCGGCCGCCACGCGGCCCTGGGTGGCGGCGGTATGCGCGAGCATGTAGCCGCCGATGACATCGCCCACCGCGTAGATGTGCGGCTGGCTGGTCTGGCAGCGGGCGTTCACGCGGATGGCGGCGCCATCGAGGGCGACGCCGGCCTTGTCCAGATGCAGCTTGCTGGTGTCGGGACGCTTGCCGGTGGCCATGAGGACGATGTCGCAGGCGTAGCGCTGCGCTTGCCCCTGGCTGTCCGCGTAGTCGATCTGCATGGCGCCGGGCGTGCCGGAGATCTGGTTGATCTTGGCGCTGGTGAGCAGGGTGATTTCGCCTTGCAGCTTGGCCGTGAGGGTCTTGGCGATCTCCTCCTCGATTTCGGCGAGGGGTCGCTCCTTGGCTTCGAGCATGAGGATCTCGGCGCCGAAGTCGCGCCAGATCTGCGCCATTTCCACGCCGATGACGCCGGCGCCGATGATGCCGATCTTCTTCGGCGGCGTGGCCAGGTTCCAGATGGTGTCGGAGGTCACCACGCCGCCGGCGGCCAGGCCTTCGCGGGCGCCAGGGATGGGCGGCACGAAGGCGGGCGCCCCGGTGGCGATGACGGCGGCGCCGAAGGTGAGGGTATGGGGCTCGCCCTCGGGCGGGGTGACCCTCAGGGTATGGGCGTCGACGAATTCGCCAAAGCCTTCGATGACGTTGATCTTCATGCCCTTGTCGGTCTTGAGCGCCATCTCGCCGCGCGTCTGCAGCACCCAGCGGCGGTGTTTTTCCGTCTGCTCCCAGTTCAGCGCCGGCGTCTGCGTGCCGCTGACGCCGATGGCGTCGTCATGGGCGCGATCGCGGATGCGGTCGGCCGCGGCGCGCCAGGCCTTGGAAGGAATGCAGCCGCGCCACAGGCATTCGCCGCCGGGGAAGGGCTCGTTGTGCACCATGGCGACCTTGAGGCCGTGGTCGGCGAGGTCGCGCGCGCAATCCTCGCCGCCGGGGCCGCCGCCGATGACCACCACCGGGTAGTCCCAGCTGCCCGCGGGGATGGGTTCGGCCGGCGCGGCAGCACCTGCTTCCAGCCAGGCCTCGGGCGCCTCGATGACTTCCTTGAGGCGCGCCAGATAGGCGGCCACGTCGGCGCCGTTCACCACGCGGTGGTCGCCGGTGATGGTGAAGGGCGTGCCCTGCGGGCCGTTGGCGGCGATGGCGAGGATGGCGGCGATGCCGGGAGTGGGGATGGCGGTGAAGTGGGTCACCCCGAACATCCCCATGTTGGAGATGGTGAAGCTCGGGTTGGCAAATTCGCTGGGCGCGAGCTTGCGCACGCGCGCCCGCGGCACCAGGTCGTTCCAGGCCGCCTGCAGTTGTTCCAGGCCCTGGCTCTCGATGCCATGCAGGATGGGCACGACCAGGCCGCCGTCATCGCTTTTCACGGCGATGCCGAAGTCGTGGTTGGCGCGTTCCACCAGCTTGTCTACCGGCTGATAGGCCCAGTTCATGCGCGGGAAGTCGCGCATGGCCACCGAGCAGGCCTTGGCGATGGCCACCGTGACCGAAACCTTGCGCGCCTTGGCGGCGGCGGTGAGCTTGGCGGTGTCGATGTTCATCGTCACGTTGAAGGTGGGCAGGGTGAGCGATGCCGTCATGGCGTGGGCGACCGCCTTTTCCATGGAGGTCATGGCGCGGCCCTGGCCGGGGACGTCGACCTGCGGCAGGGAGCGCGCCACTTCGGCCATGCTGGGACGCGCGCGCGCCACGTCGGCGGCGATGATCACGCCCTCGGGGCCGCTGCCGGCGAGCTTGCTCAGGTCGATGCCGCCCTGCGCCGCCAGCTTGCGCGCATAGGGGCTGGCGCGGCGGCCCTGGGGGCGGGGCGCCGGAACGACGTTGACGGCGCCGGCTGACGGCGCGGTGAGGGGCACGAGCGATTTGGCCGCCGCAGCCTTGGCCGCCGGCCGGGGCTCGCCGCTGGCGGGCTTGAGCGCGTGGGTTTCCTTGACCCTGTGATCGCTGCCGATGGTGACGCCGGTGGCATTCACCTTGGCGGCGTCGCTGACGATGAAGGCGAGCGGGTGGCCGACCTGCACCGTGCTGCCGACATCCGCCAGGGGGCCGGAGAGGAAGCCTTCCTGGAAGACTTCGACGTCCATGATGGCCTTGTCGGTTTCCACCGTGGCGACGATGTCGCCGCGCTTGATGGCATCGCCGGGCTGCTTCTCCCAGGTGACCATCACGCCTTCCGCCATGGTGTCGGACAACTGGGGCATGACGATGGGGGTGCCGGCGTGGTGGGGGATCATTTCTGTCTGCGCCTGCTCCTGCACCTGCTCGCCGGCGGCGATGGCCAGATCCCCCACGGTATCGCTGATATAGCCGAGGGCGGCGCCTACGGCGACGGTGGCTCCCACGTCGGCAAGTGGCCCGGCCAGGTAGCCGGCCTTGAACACTTCCACGTCCATGATGGCCTTGTCGGTTTCCACCGTGGCCACGATGTCGCCGCGTTCAACGCGATCGCCGGGTTTTTTTTCCCAGGTGACGAGAACGCCCTCGGTCATGGTGTCCGAGAGCTGGGGCATGGTGATGACGGAGTGTTGGGACATGGGAATCCTATACGCTAATCCTGGAACGGCGTCCGGGCACGGCCGCGCCGGCGGGCCCTGGCCACGCCGGCCGGGGAACCGCGGTCAATGGCTCGGCGGCGTGTGCCGGCATGGCGGCAAGGCCATCACGCCTTGCCGAACAGCTTGAGCACCGCACGCACCACGCTTTCGTGGTTTGGAATGGTGGCCATCTCCAGGGTGTGGTTGTAAGGCTGGGGCACGTTGGCGGAGTTGATGCGCACGGGGGCGGCATCCAGGTCGAAGAAGCATTCCTCATTGAGGATGGCGATGACCTCGGAGGCCACCGATACCGGCGCCTCGTCTTCCCCGACCACCACCGCCCGGTGGGTCTTGGCCACCGACTGGCGGATGCCGGCGCGGTCCAGCGGCGCCAGCGAGTACAGGTCCACCACCTCGGCGGAGATGCCATACTGCTTGTCGAGAATTTCCGCCGCCTTGAGGTTCCAGTGCACCGAGATGTTGTAGCCCAACAGGGTGACGTCGGTGCCCGAGCGCGTGATTTCCGATCCTTCCAGAGGATGGAAGTATTCGGCGTCAGGCACCGGACCCTTCATGTTGTACATGAGTTCGTGTTCGTTGATGAACACCGGGTCGTCGCAGCGTACCGCAGACTTCAGCAGGCCATAGGCCTGGCGTGGATTCGACGGCGTCACCACGCGCAGGCCGGCGATGCCCATGAACACCTTTTCCATGCGCGCGGAGTGCTGGGCACCCAACTGGTGCGCCGTGCCGCCGGGCGAGCGGAACACCACCGGGGCGGTCAATTGCCCGCCCGACATGTAGCGCACCTTGGCCGCGGAATTGAACATCTGGTCCATCGCCAGCCAGGCGAAGTTCACGCTCATGATCTCGATGATGGGGCGCACGCCCAGAAAGGACGCGCCGATGCCCAGGCCCGTGTAGCTGTTTTCCGAGATGGGGGTGTCCATCACGCGCAGCGGGCCGTATTTCTCGAACAGGCCCTTGGTGGCCTTGTAGGTGCCACCGGCCACGCCGATGTCTTCGCCCATGCAGATCACCAGGGGGTCGCGGGCCATTTCTTCATCGTGGGCGCGCCGGATGGCCTCCCAGTACATCATTTCTGCCATGTTTTTTCCTTACGCGGCTTGGCCCGTCAGCCAGGGCATTTGGGTGGCGCGCTCCGCCAGTACGTATTTTTCCAGCTCTTCCACCCGGGGCTCGGGGGATTCCTCGGCGAACTTAACGACTTCGTGTTCGATGTAATGATCCACTTCCTTTTCCAGCGCCTCGTAGTCGGCCATGGTCATGGCCTTTTCGGCGATGAGCCGGTCGCGCAGCAGGTAGATCGGATCGCGCTGCTTCCACTCCTCTTCTTCCTCGCGCGTGCGGTAGCCGCGCGCATCGGACATGGAGTGGCCGCGGTAGCGGTAGGTCATGAGTTCGAGGAAGTAAGGGCCCTTGCCGGAACGCACATGGTTGACCGCGAGCTTGGCGGCCTCGTAGACCTTCTCGATGTCCTGACCGTCGCATTCGGCCGCCTCGATGCCATAGCCGCAGACCCTTTTGTGTTGATGCACCACGGCAGTGGAACGCTCGATGGCGGTGCCGATGCCGTAGAGGTTGTTCTCGCACACGAACAGCACGGGCAGTTTCCACAGCGCCGCCATGTTGAGGGTTTCGTGGAAGGTGCCCTGGTTGTTGGCGGCGTCGCCCAGGAAGCAGATGGCGATTTCGTCGCCGCCCTTCAGCTGGATGGCCTTGGCGATGCCGGCCGCGAGCGGGAAAGGTCCGCCCACCAGGGCATAGCCGCCCATGAAGTGATGCTGGGCGTCGAAGATGTGCATGGAACCGCCGCGCCCCTTGGAGGAGCCCGTTTCCTTGCCGTACAGTTCCGCCATCACAGCCTTGGGGTCGGCGCCGCATTTGATGGCATGGACGTGGTCGCGGTAGCCGGTGATGACGTAATCGTAGCCCGGCCGAGCAGCTTCCATGACGCCGTTGCAGCACGCCTCCTGGCCGGGATAGAGATGCAGAAAGCCGCCGATCTTGCGCTCGATGTAGGCCTGGTAGCAGCGCTCCTCGAAGCGGCGGTGGACCACCATCTCCCTGAGCACCCGCTTTTTATCTTCCAGTTTCATTCAAGGAACCTTGTAAGAGGATAGGGCTGGATAAAAGGCGCTATCATCCCTTATCGGCCCCTTGCTGGTCAAGGCAAAAAGCTCAAGTCCAAACTCAAGACCCTCTATGAAACTGGTTGAAAAGAAAGCGGAAATTTCGGTCGAAGCCCTGCTGTCGGCAGGCCATGCGCTGGTGCTGTTCGATCCACGGTCGCCCGTGTCCGCATTGCCCCTGGAGCCAGCCGGCGCGGCCGCGCCCAAGCGGCGCCAGGATGCAGCCGCGCCGGCTGGGTTCGACATCAGGCATGCGCTCGCGCAACTGCTCAAGCGCAAGGGCAAACCGGAAAGCGACCTGGCCAAGGCGCCGCAGGCCCTGGATGTGGGCGGCAGCCGTCTGGTGTTTCTGGCGGTGGATGCCGAGGCGGCGACCTTCGAGCGCCACACGCTCATACGCAAGGCGCTCGCCCTGGTGCTGGAAGAGACGCCCGAGAAGCTCGTCGTCGCGGCTCTCGGCGGCGCGGCCTGGCGCGATCGCATCTGCGCCGATGCGGTATACGTGGCGGCGGTCAACGCCGAGGCGCTGCCCAGCCGCAAGCGCGGCCCGGCTGCGCCGCCGCTCAAGCAGCTCATCCTCTACGGCAGCAGTGCGCGGGCCGCGCTCGACCACGCTCTCGCCGCGGCGGAAGGCAATCGCCTGACGCGCAGCCTGGCGGCGCTGCCGCCCAATGAGTTGTCGCCGGGCAGTTATCGCAAGCGCATCAAGACGCTCGCGAAGGCCTACGGCTGGAAGGTGAGCGAGCACGATTTCCCCGCGCTGAAGAAAATGGGCGCCGGCGCCTTCTGCGCCGTGGCGCAAGGGTCGCCGGCGCAGGATGCCGCCATCGTGCGCGTCGAATACGATGGCCGCGGCGCCAAGGGCAAGGCAGCTGCCATGGCGTTGGTGGGCAAGGGCATCTGCTTCGATACCGGCGGACACAATCTCAAGCCCGCGCGCTACATGCACGGCATGCACGAGGACATGACCGGCTCCGCCGTGGTGCTGGGCATCCTCGCCGCCGCGGCGCGCCTCAAGCTGCCGCTGCGGCTGACCGGCTGGCTGGCCCTGGCGGAAAACCACATCAGCCCGCTGGCCTACCGGCAGAACGAGGTGGTCGCCGCGCTCAACGGCACCACCATCGAGATCGTGCACACCGACGCCGAGGGGCGCATGGTGCTGGCCGACGCGCTGCATCTGGCGGCGCGCGAAAAGCCGCAGCTGATCTGCGACTTCGCCACCCTCACCGGCTCCATGCACTACGCCCTGGGCAGCCGCATGTCCGGCGTGTTCGCCACCAGCAGCGCGCTGGCCCATGCGGCGTCGCGCGCGGGCACGGCGAGCGGCGAGCGCATCGTGGTCTTCCCGCAGCCCGAGGATTACGACGCGGCGCTCGAGTCGACGGTGGCCGACGTCAAACAGTGCACCCTGGAGGGCGAGGCCGACCACATCCTCGCGACGCGTTTCCTCGGCCGCTTCGTCGGCGACACGCCCTGGCTGCACATGGATCTGTCCGCGCACAACTGCAAGGGCGGGCTGGGTG
>JAJXXS010000031.1 GCA_021780975.1 Pseudomonadota bacterium | reverse complement strand
TGGTGCCGCCGATGACATGGCCGGCCGTGTCCATGAGCAGACCCTCGGCAATGGCGGGATCGCTCCACTCCGCGCGTGCGAGCACATTCTCCAGGCGGTTGAGGTGCTTGATGCCGGCCAGGCGCGGCTGCACCGCCAGGCGCAGCTGGCACCAGCGCGCGGTCAAAGGCTGCGCCAGCAACGCGCTCTCCGTCGTGCCGGTCATGATGATCAATCTCCCCCGGGGATCGGGTGGCGGGCCGTAGCCGCGCGTGCCGTCGCCGCGGGTGAGGACCAGCTTGGCGAAATTCGCTCCCGGATCGGCGGCGATGGCCGTCTCCAGCTGTCCACGCACCGCCTCTTCCGGCGGGCATGGAAGCGCCAGACGCATGGCATCTGCACGCAACTTTGCATATTGATCCTGCCACCAGAGTATCTCCCCGGCCGCGCACCGCAGGGTGCGGAACACGCCGTCGCCATAGGCGAGGCCGCGATCAGTCGCCGGCAGCCGGGCGTCGGGGTGGCCGTCTATCCATATCATTGCGCGGGCTTCACGGGGCAGGCCGGCCGCAGCCGGGCGCGTCAGATGCGACGGAACACCAGGGTGCCGTTGGTGCCGCCAAAGCCGAAGGAATTGGACAGGGCGACGTCGATCTTCATGCTGCGCGCGGTGTTGGGCACGTAGTCGAGATCGCAGCCCTCGCCGGCTTGCGCCAGATTGATGGTCGGAGGCGCGACCTGATGCTTGATGGCCAGCGCCGTAAACACCGCTTCCGCGCCGCCCGCCGCGCCGAGCATGTGGCCCGTCATGGATTTGGTCGAACTCATCGCCACCTTGCCGGCATGCGCTCCCAGCGTGCGCTTGACTGCGACGGTCTCCGCCACGTCGCCCAGCGGCGTGGACGTGCCATGGGCATTGATGTAATCGACCTCGTCGGGGTTGATGCCGGCATTGCGCAGGGCGTTGAGCATGCAGCGGCGTGCGCCATCGCCATCTTCGCAGGGAGCGGTCATGTGGTGGGCGTCACTGCTGAGACCGTAGCCGGCCAGTTCGCAATAGATGTGCGCTCCGCGCGCGCGCGCGTGCTCATACTCCTCCAGCACGAGGATGCCGGCGCCGTCGGCGATGACGAAACCATCGCGGTCCTTGTCCCATGGGCGGCTGGCGCCCGCGGGGTCGTCGTTGCGGGTGGACAGCGCCCGCGCCGCCGCGAAGCCGCCCACGCCGAGAGGGGTGATGGCGTTTTCAGCGCCGCCGGCAATCATCACGTCGGCATCGCCGTGTTCGATCAAGCGGGCCGATTCGCCCACGGCATGGGTGCCCGTGGTGCAGGCCGTTACGACGGCAAGGTTGGGGCCTTTGAGGCCGTACATGATGGAGACGTGCCCCGAAATCATGTTGATGATGGCGCCGGGGATAAAAAAGGGCGAAATCTTGCGCGGCCCCGATTCGAGGTAGA
This sequence comes from Pseudomonadota bacterium, assembly GCA_021780975.1. Taxonomy (GTDB): domain Bacteria; phylum Pseudomonadota; class Gammaproteobacteria; order Burkholderiales; family Thiobacillaceae; genus JAJXXS01. Next base: position 8,242 of record JAJXXS010000031.1, on the reverse strand, counting down.
GCTTGTGGGTCTCCTCGATGCCCAGGATGCCGCCGATGCCGGAGCCGATATTGACGCCTATGCGCTCCGCATTGGCATCCGTCACCGTCAGGCCGGAATCGCGTATGGCCTGCATGGCGGCCGCCATGCCGTACTGGATGAAGATATCCATGCGGCGCGCCTCCTTGGGATTGAGGTAGGCGCTGACGTCGAAGCCCTTGACTTCGCCGGCCACCCGCGAGGCGAACAGCGCCGGGTCAAAACGGCTGATCGTGCCTATGCCCGAGCGCGCGGACAACAGGCTGTCCCACGCCTCGCCTATGCTGTTGCCCACTGGGGAGATGATCCCCAGGCCGGTGATGACGACGCGTCGCTTAGCCAATTGCAACCCTGGAATTACTTGACGTGGGCGCTGACGTAGTCAACGGCCTGCTGCACGGTGGTGATTTTTTCCGCTTCCTCGTCGGGAATCTCGCACTCGAACTCCTCTTCGAGAGCCATGACCAGTTCCACCGTATCGAGGGAATCGGCGCCCAGATCGTTGACGAAAGACGATTCGTTCTTGATGTCCGCCTCGTTTACGCCCAACTGCTCGGCGACGATTTTCTTGACACGTTGTTCGATATCCATTGTGTTTCCTCTATGGGTTTGTGCGTAATGCCCCACGCGCGGACCTGGCCCGGGCGATGAAGACGCGGGATTTTACCAAATTTGGCGCCAACTTATGCCATGTACATGCCGCCGTTGACATGCAGGGTCGCGCCGCTGATGTAGCCGGCGCCCTCACCCGCCAGAAAGGCCACGGCATGGGCGATGTCGTCCACCTCGCCGAGGCGGCCGAGGGGAATGTGGGCGAGCAAGGCTGTACGCTGCGCCTCGGGGAGCGCGCGCGTCATGTCGGTGTCGATGAAGCCAGGCGCCACGCAATTGACCGTGATGTTGCGGCTGCCGACCTCGCGTGCCAGCGATTTGGTGAAGCCCATGACGCCCGCCTTGGCGGCACTGTAATTGGTCTGCCCGGCGTTGCCCATGGCGCCTACCACCGAGGCGATGCTGATGATGCGGCCGAAGCGCGCCTTCATCATGCCGCGCAGCACGGCGCGGGAAAGGCGGAACACCGACGACAGGTTGGTCGCCAGTATGGCGTCCCACTCCTCGTCCTTCATGCGCATGAGGAGGTTGTCGCGCGTGATGCCGGCGTTGTTCACCAGGATGGAAACCGCGCCGAACTGCTTTTCCACCGCCGCCACCACGGCATCCACCTCCGCCGCCTGCGTGACATCCAGCTTCATGCCCTGCCCAGTCCCCTGCGCCGCGTGCAGGTAGCTGCTGATGGCGTCGGCACCTCCTGCGCTCGTGGCAGTGCCCACCACCGTGGCGCCGGCACGCGCCAGCGCCAGGGCGCAGGCCTGGCCTATGCCCCGGCTGGCGCCGGTGACTAGTGCGATTTTTCCTTTCATCTCCGCTCCTTGGCGACGTCCGCAGCCATGCCCGGCCCGCGGTCCCGTCCCGTCGTGTTATCGCAATCAGAGCGCGGCACGTATGGCCGCCTCATCGGTAAGCGCGAACGTGGCAAGGCCATCGTCGATGCGCTTGTTGAGGCCGGCCAGCACCTTGCCCGGCCCGCACTCAAGAAAACGCCCGGCGCCCTGCGCCTTGAGGGCTCGTATGGTTTCCGCCCACCGCACCGGGGAATAAAGCTGGCGCGCCAGCGCATCGCGTATGCGCGCCGGATCATCGTAGGCGGCGACGTCGGCATTGTGCCAGACCGGAATGCGCGGCGCCCGCAGGCTGACTTGCGCAAGCCGGTCCGCCAGTTTGGCGGCCGCCGGGCGCATGAGACTGGAATGCGAAGGCACCGACACCGGCAGCGCCAGGGCGCGTTTCGCACCGCGCTCGCGCGCCAGCGCCATGCCACGTTCGACGGCAGCCTTGTGCCCAGCCACCACGACCTGGCCCGGGCTGTTGAAATTCACCGCCTCCAGCACCTCGCCCTGCGCCGCCTGCGTGCAAACCTCGCGCACCGCATCGTCTTCCAGGCCGAGGATGGCAGCCATTGCACCTACGCCTTCCGGCACTGCCGCCTGCATCACTTCCGCGCGATAACGCACGAGTTGCAGCGCGTCGGCCAATTCCAGCGCCTGCGCCGCCACCAGGGCGGTGTATTCGCCGAGGCTATGACCAGCCATGAACGCCGGCTCGGCTCCGCCCAGGGAACGCCAGGCGCGATAGGCAGCGACGCCTGCGGCAAGCATCGCCGGCTGCGTACACACAGTCTGGTTGAGCTGCTCCGCGGGGCCTTCCTCGACGAGCTTGCGCAAGTCGTAGCCCAGCACCTCGACCGCCTCACGGAACGTGTCCGCGACCTCGGCGTGCGCCATCAGATCCTTCATCATGCCAACGGCTTGGGAACCTTGGCCGGGAAACAAAAATGCGTCTTGCATAACCTAGTGATGAGTTGAGTGTAGTTGCCTGGCGCAGGTCGCCTCGTCAGTAGCGCACCAGGGCGGAGCCCCAGGTGAAGCCGCCGCCGAAGGCTTCCATGAGCAGGGTCTGCCCCGGCCGGATGCGGCCATCGCGCACCGCGACATCGAGCGCCAGGGGTATGGACGCGGCCGAGGTGTTGCCATGGCGGTCCACGGTCAGTACCACGCGCTCCATGCCCATGCCCAGCTTTTTGGCGGTGGCCTGGATGATGCGGATGTTGGCCTGATGCGGCACCAGCCAGTCGATATCGGTTTTCGCCAGGCCGTTGGCGGCGAGGGTCTCGTCGACGATGGCGTCCAGTGTGTTGACCGCCATCTTGAACACGGCGTTGCCCTGCATGCGTACCTTGGGCCCTTCCGCCGCGCTCCCCGAGGACGGGCCGCCGTCGGTGTAAAGCAGCGCCTCGTAGCGGCCGTCGGCATGCAGATGGGTCGAAATGATGCCGGGCGCATCGCTTGCCGCCAGCACCACGGCACCCGCCCCGTCGCCCCACAGGATGCAGTTGGTGCGGTCGCTGTAGTCGGTGATGCGGGTGAGCGTCTCGGCACCGATCACGAGGGCGGTGCGCGCCTGACGCGCCTTGATGAAATTGGCCGCCGTGGCGAGCGCGTACACAAAGCCGCTGCACACCGCCTGGACGTCGAAGGCGGCGCAGGCGTTGGCGATGCCCAGCTTGGCCTGGACGATGCAGGCGGTGCCGGGGAACACGCGATCCGGCGTGGTGGTGGCGACAATGATGAGATCCACGCTGGCGGGGGCGATACCGGCGGCATCAAGCGCGCGACGGGCCGCATGGGTAGCCAGATCGCTGGTGAGCTCGCCCTCACCGGCAACGTGGCGCTCGCGTATGCCGGTGCGCTCGACGATCCACTGATCCGTGGTGTCGACAAGCTTTTCCAGGTCGGCATTTCTGAGCAGGCGCGCAGGCAGATAGCCCCCCGTGCCGACGATGCGTGCGTGGGTCATGATGTCTTCGCCCCGGCCGGCCTCATGGCAATGCCCGCAGGGGCACGTGAGGCTCCTGGATCTGTTCGGTGATGCGCCGCAGAACGTTGTTTCGCACCTCGCCCACCGCCGTGTCGATGGCCTGCTCGAAAGCGAAGCGATCAGCCCCGCCGTGGCTCTTCACCACCACGCCGCGCAGCCCCAGAAGAGTGGCGCCATTGTAGCGGCGCGGATCGACGCGGCGCTTGAAGGCATTGAGCACGGGCAGGGCGACGAGGCCCGCCAGGCGCGTGAACAGGTTGCGGCCGAACTCTGCGCGCAGCAGATCCGCGAGCATGTGCGCCAGTCCTTCCGAGGTCTTCAACGCGACGTTGCCGACAAAACCGTCGCACACCACCACATCGGTAGTGCCGCGATAGATGTCGTCGCCTTCCACATAGCCGTGGAAATTCAGATGGCTGGCGCGGAACAGGTCGGCGGCCTCCTTCACCATGTCGCTGCCCTTGATGTCTTCCGTGCCCACATTGAGAAGGCCGACCGAAGGATTCGTCTTGTGCTCCGTGGCCGCCACCAGCATGGCCCCCATGATGCCGAACTGCAGCAACTGCTGCGGACTGCATTCCACGTTGGCGCCCAGATCGAGCATGAGCACCCGCCCGTTGCGCGTCGGCATGGTGGTGGCGATGGCGGGCCGTTCGATGCCCGGGAGGGTCTTGAGGACGAACTTGGCGGTGGCCATCAGCGCCCCGGTGTTGCCGGCGGACACGCAGGCATCGGCTTCCCCCGATTTCACCAGATCGATGGCAACGCGCAGGGAGGAATTCTTCTTGTTGCGCAGGGCGTAGGCCGGCGCCTCGTCCATGGCCACAACCTCGGAAGCATGGTGCACACGCACACGCGGGTTGGGATGCAGACGGCGCTGCGCCCTGAGCTCGGCTTCCAGCGCCTCGGCCGGCCCCACCAGAATGATGTTGAGCAGTTCGTTACGGGCCAGGCAGCGCAAGGCCGCCGGCACCGTGACATGGGGACCGTGATCGCCCCCCATGGCATCGATGGCAACAGTGATTTCCCTCATGGGTGTTCAGCAGCGCGGGCGATCAGCGCAGCCCAGACTCCGGCGCGGTCCCGCCGGGACGGCGCTTCGTGTCATGGGTCTGGGCTGCCATGGCCCGCTCTGCCGCCGCTTGCGGACAGCGCATCCAGCAGAAGGTTTATTCGTCGCGGCCCTTGACCACCTTGCGGCCACGATAGTAGCCGCTGGGGCTGATGTGGTGGCGCAGATGCACCTCGCCCGTGGTCGGCTCCACCGCCAGGGGCGCGGGCGTCAGAAAATCATGGGCGCGATGCATACCACGCTTGGAAGGTGACTTCTTGTTCTGTTGCACAGCCATTTGCGTACTCCTAATTCAAATCTGTTACGGGCGCCCTGCCGGACATTGCCCTTCCTCATGCCTGGGAATCAGCGGCAGGCCGAGCAGCACCTCGTCTTCCACCAGGGCAGCCAGGTCGACAGGACCCGGCGCCGCCAGAACTTCCGCATCGGCCACCTGCTCTGCCTCCGCTTCGAGGCGCTCCGCCTCGCCCTCCGTGCGCGCCAGATACAGCCGGCGCGCGACTTTCAGTGGCCACGGCATGGTGCCCAGGCAGCGCTGGCACACCAGCGTCAACACCGTCTCGACCCCCACTTCCAGGCAGGGCCGCCGTTCGCGATCGACAAAACCCCGCACCTCATACAGCAAGGGCCCGCAGGATTCCGGCAGCGCCTCGGCCAGACGCGCGAAGTCACGGATGTCCGCTTCCCCGCGCCACGTCTGGGAGGCTTGCGCGAAACGGAAACTATCCACGCTAGGGCGTTGAAGCATAAGCGAACAATGATAATATTTTCCGGCTCTCCCTGTCAAAACAATGCCAAGCCGCACACCCAGCCCATGATCCGCAAAATTCTGGTCGCCAACCGCGGGGAAATCGCCGTCCGCATTGTGCGCGCCTGCGCCGAGATGGGCATCGCCTCCGTGGCCGTCTATACGGATGCAGACCGCCACGCCCTCCACGTCAAGAAGGCTGATGAAGCTTACAACATCGGCAAGGAGCCGGTGGCGCCCTATCTCAATCCCCATACGCTGGTGAATCTGGCCGTCGCCTCCGGCTGCGATGCGCTCCACCCCGGCTATGGCTTTCTTTCCGAAAACCCCCTGCTGGCAGAGGTCTGCGCGCGCCGCGGCGTGCGCTTCATCGGCCCGGGGCCACAGGTCATCCGCCAGATGGGGGACAAGATACAGGCCCGCCAGGCCATGATGCGCGCCGGCATTCCCGTCGTGCCGGGCTCCGAGGGAAATCTGGCCAGCCTGGAGGAAGCGCGCCAGCTCGCCGCCAAGATCGGTTATCCGGTGATGCTCAAGGCCACCAACGGCGGCGGCGGCCGCGGCATCCGCCGCTGCGACAGCGAGCAGGATCTGCTGCGCAACTATGACCGCGTGGTGTCGGAGGCCAGCAAGGCCTTCGGCAAGCCCGAGGTATTCGTGGAACGCTGCGTGGTCAATCCCAGGCACATCGAAGTGCAGATCCTCGCGGACGGCCAAGGCAACACCATCCATCTGTTCGAGCGCGACTGCTCGATCCAGCGGCGCAACCAGAAGCTCATCGAAATCGCCCCCTCGCCCCAGCTCACCGAGGCGCAGCGCCTCTATGTCGGCAAGCTGGCAGTGCAGGCGGCGCGCGCGGTCAATTACGAGAACGCCGGCACGGTGGAATTCCTCCTCGATCAGGACAACCAGTTCTATTTCATGGAGATGAACACCCGCCTGCAGGTCGAGCACACGGTCACCGAAACCATTACCGGAGTCGACATCGTGCAGGAACAGATACGCATCGCCTCCGGGTTGCCGCTGCAATACCGCCAAAGCGACATCCAGCACCGCGGCTACGCCATGGAATTCCGCATCAACGCCGAGGATCCGAAAAACGGCTTCCTCCCCAGCTTCGGCCGCATCACGCGCTATTACGCGCCCGGCGGCCCGGGCGTGCGCATGGATGCCGCCATCTACACCGATTATGTGATTCCGCCCTATTTCGACTCCATGTGCGCCAAGCTCACGGTCTGGAGCCTGACCTGGGACGGCGTCATAGAGCGGGGCCGCCGGGCGCTCTCGGATATGGTCATGTACGGAGTGAAATCCACCATTCCCTACTACCAGGAAATCCTCAAGAATGCCGACTTCCGGGGCGGCCGCTTCAACACCGGCTTCGTCGAGACGCATCCCGAGCTGGTGAATTATTCGGAGAGGATGCCGCGCGAAGTCATCACCGCCGCCATCGCGGCGGCCCTCACCGCCCACCACGGAGCTTGAATTGAGTCGAGTCCAACTCTGCGATCTGGTCTTGCGCGACGGCCACCAGTCGCTCATCGCCACGCGCATGCAAACTGCCGACATGCTGCCCGTCTGTTCCAAGCTCGATCAGGTGGGCTTCTGGTCGCTGGAGGCCTGGGGCGGCGCGACCTTCGACGCCTGCGTGCGCTTCCTCAAGGAGGATCCCTGGGAGCGCCTGCGTGCGCTGCGCCGCGCCCTGCCCAACACCCGCCTCCAGATGCTGCTGCGCGGCCAGAACCTGCTCGGCTACCGGCATTACTCCGACGATGTGGTACGCGCCTTCGTGCAGAAGTCGGCGGACAACGGCGTCGACGTGTTCCGCGTGTTCGACGCCATGAACGACCTGCGCAACATGGAAGTCTCCATCGCCGCGGTCAAGGCTGCCGGCAAGCATGCCGAGGGCGCCATCTCCTATACCGTGAGCCCGGTGCACGACATTCCCCATTTCGTGGAGCTCGGGCGCGGCTTCGCCGCCCTCGGCTGCGCCAGCATCGCCATCAAGGACATGGCCGGGCTGCTGACCCCGTACACGGCCCATGAACTGGTCAAGGCGCTCAAGGAAGCCACCGGCCTGCCCATCCACACCCACAGCCATTCCACTTCGGGCCTGGCCGCCATGGTGCACCTGAAGGCCGTGGAAGCCGGGGCGGAAATCATCGACACCTGCATCGGCGCCTTTGCCGAAGGGGCCAGCCACCCCACCACGCAAAGCTTCGTCGCCGCACTCGCCGGCACGCCCTACGACACCGGCTTGTCCCTGCCCCTGCTGGAGGAAATCTCCGCCTATTTCCGCGAGGTGCGCAGAAAATATTGGCAGTTCGAGAGCGACTTCACCGGGGTGGACACCCGCGTGCTCGTCAACCAGGTACCCGGCGGCATGATTTCCAATCTCGCCAACCAACTGAAGGAGCAGAACGCGCTCGACAAAATGGATGCGGTGCTGGACGAGATTCCGCGCGTGCGCGCCGATCTGGGCTATCCGCCGCTGGTCACCCCGACCTCGCAGATCGTCGGCACCCAGGCGGTGCTCAACGTCCTCACCGGCGACCGCTACAAGTCCATCACCAACGAAGTGAAGCTTTATCTGCAGGGGCGTTATGGCCGCACACCGGCGCCGGTCGACGAGGCAGTGCGGCAGCTGGCCATCGGCGACACCCCCGTGCTTACCCAGCGTCCGGCGGACCTCATCGCCGATGAACTCGACAAGCTGCGCGAGGACATCGGCAATCTGGCCAAGAACGAGGAAGATGTCCTCACCTTCGCCATGTTCCCCGACCTCGGACGCACCTACCTGCAGGAGCGCGCTGCCGGCACCCTCAAGCCCGAAGCGCTCAAGCCGAAGGAGGGCGCGGCGCCGGTAGAGGCCCCGCGCAAGGCGCCTGAGGAGTTCAAGATCACGCTGCACGGCGAGACCTACCACATCAAGATCGCCGGCAGCGGCCGGCGCGGCGAAGCCACGCGAC
>JAJXXS010000096.1 GCA_021780975.1 Pseudomonadota bacterium | reverse complement strand
CATTTCCAGCGCCGAGTAGCCCGGGGCATGGACGATGACACCGATCTGCGGGAAGTCGAAGCGGGGCAGCACCTCGGCGGGGATGCGCCAGAGCGCGTATAGCCCGTAGGCCAGCAGGCCCCCATAGATCATGGCCCACAGCAGAGGCCGGCGCAGCAGTGGCGGCAGGCGCATCAGTCGGGCGGTGTGTAATGGGCGGCGAAGTCGCGATGGTAAAGCGCGTAGGCCTGGCGCACCACCACCGGCGTGCCGGGCTGGAGGCCCTGCAGAATCAGGGTTTCGGCGCCCCGCGTCGGCCCGGGCGTGACGGCCTGCGGCGCAAGGCTGCCGGCGCGCTCGACCAGCACGTACCAGTGTCCGGCATCGAGGATCAGTGCGCCGGCGGGTACCGCCACGGCGCCGCGCGGGTTTTCGTCGATGATCAGCTTGCCTGCTTCGCCCACCTGCCAAGGCGCGCCGTGGGCCAGCGGCACGAAGTTGAGCACGCGCGCGCCGTTGGCTGCGCGCGCCGGCAACTCATCCGCCAGGAGTACGGGGATGGCATGGCCCGCGGCGGGCACGAAGCGCGCCACGCTTCCTGCGGCGAGTGGCGCGGCACTGAACAGCTCCGCTCTGAGCCAAACGCGCCCGTGCGGCAGCAGGGTGAGAAGCGGCGCGCCAGCCGGCAGGTCGGCGCCGGGCACGGCCTCGATTTTTTCCACCGCGGCGGGCAGCGGGCTCACCAGCGTGGTCTGGGCGCGCAGCGCCCGCTGCGCCGCCACCGCCTCGGTCAGCCTTCCCTGTGCCGCTGCCACGGCAGCATGCGCGGCATTCAGGGTTCGCCGGTTGACGAGCGCCGGATAGGTACGCGCCAGGGAGGCGGCGTTTTGCTGCGCCGCCGCCAGTTCTTGCGCTGCGGCGGCCGCCCGTGCGCGCGCCGCGGCGCGTTCGCCGGCCAGGCGCGGTCCGCCCAACTGGACCAAGGCTGTGCCCGCGGTCACCTCCTGGCCGGGTACCGCGCTGAGCCTGTCAACGCGACCCGCCAGCGGCATGCGCAGGGTCAAGGGTGCCGTCGCCTCGACGCGTGCCCAGGCATGCAATTCTGGATGGTAGGTCACGGCGCGCGCTGGCAGCGTCACCGGGGTGGCGTGGGCGCTGGCGGCGAAACAGCAGAAAAGGAGCAGAAGGGGGCGCGGCAGCATTGTTTTAGGCGTTTGGCGGCGATATGGGATCATCCTAGGTCGCCCGGGTTAGGGCGCAATTAGGCGGCCCGGTTCCTCGCGCACTCAAGTTTTATGCGCGGCCGGTCGTTAGCGCAACGGTAACCTTACGCACGGAGCCCGACCATGCGCCTATTGCTGTTTCTTGTTGCTTTTCTGCCCTTTGCCGCCCAGGCTGCCAACCACCAGGTGTACCGCTGGCTGGACAAGCAGGGCGTGGTCCATTTCAGCGACCAGCCACCGCCTGCTGACGTGCGCAACGTGCAGCAGGTCAATTATGCCGGGGGCGCCGGCACTCCCGCGCAGTCCTATGCCATGCGCCAGGCCCAGAGCAAGAACCCGGTGACCTATTACAGCACTGCGGACTGCGGGTTTCCCTGTCAGCTCGCCCAGCAGTTGCTCACCCGCCGCGGCATTCCCTACGCGGCCAAGGATCCCTCCAAGGAGAAGGCGGCGTACGAAGCCCTCAACAAGATGTTCGGCAAGGTCAACGTCCCTGTCCTCGTCGTGGGCGACCGCAAGCTCAACGGCTTCCAGGAGCAGGCGTGGAACGACGCCCTCGATCAAGCCGGCTACCCCAAGGAATCTTCCCAGTCCGGTGCGCAGCCGGCGGCCGCCAAGACCGCCAAACAGACGCCCTGAACGCTGCGGCGTTTCATCCAGTCCGAGTCGAGCCCGGCCGGCGCTTGCTTACTATTGTGTAAGCCGATCTCCCGGGGGGCGCCCGTGTGCTATGGTGGAAATCACCCATCGCAAGGGTTAATTAAGTACAAATTCATCGAACTCGATCAAGGAGCAGACCATGCAGAGCAAAACCTTGCTGATTACCGCCTTGGCCAGCGCGCTGGCGTTGTCCGCCGGCCTTGCTGCGGCGCAGACGGAGACGCAGGAACAGACGCGCAGCGAGACTCAGACGCGTGCCCAGGAGCAAATCTACGGCAGCCAGTTGATGACGCGCCAGGAGCGCATCGAGTACCGCAACCGCCTGCGCGACGCGAAGACCGTGCAGCAACGCGAGCGCATCCGTGCCGAGCACCACAAACAGATGCAGGAGCGTGCGCGCGAACGCGGAGTCAGCCTGCCCGACATGCCGCCGGCGTCCCCCATGCACCGCGGCATCGGTCCCGGCGGCGGGATGGGGCCTGGCGGCGGGATGGGATCGGGGGGTGGCATGGGTGGCGGCGGGATGGGTGGTGGCGGGCGCTGACAGCGTGCGCCGGCACGGACCAGACCTGTACGCTTTCTGATTATCGCAAGGATGCCCTGCAGCGCGGGGCATCCTTATTTTTGGGCCTGCGCAGCAAGGGCGGGCATGCCTTGCCAACAGGCGGAGCCAGCAAGCCCCCACGCATCGGTGGCTTGTCTGGAATCACAAGCCAGTGCCCCTCCGCTTGCGAGCCGGGCAGCGCGCCCGTGCTCTGCCAACACCCCTTCTTCGGGGGATGGGCCTAACCGCGTCACGTGAGCTTGCGATGACTGCCGAGGTCCGGCAGCAGGGAACAAACCTCGGGCATTTTGCGCGCGTGTGCCGGCTGGCGCGCTACCTGGTGTAAGATTTTTGGGTTTGCATCATCCGGAAGCGTCCGTGAAAGCATTACTTTCCAGCCTTGCCGTGTGCGCCTGCATGACCTTGACCGGGTGCGGCCAGAAAACCTCCGACCATGGCGCAGAGACGGTAAAGATCGGCCTCGCCGCCCCTCTGACGGGTCCGCAGGCGCAGTTGGGGCAGGACATGGCAAATGGCGCCAAGCTGGCGATCGACGAAATCAATGTCGGCCACCCCCAGATCGATGGCAAGGCGGTGATCTTCAAGCTCTTGTCCGAAGACGACCAGGCGGATCCGAAGACCGCCACCAATGTCGCCCAGCGCCTGGTCGACGATGGCGTGGCGGCGGTCATCGGCCATATGAATTCGGGCACGACCATCCCTGCCTCCCGCATCTACTATCAGGCCGGCGTTGCGCAGATTTCTCCTTCCGCCACGGCGGTGAAATATACCCACCAGGGTTTCGACACGGCTTTCCGGGTCATGGCCAATGACGCGCAGCAGGGAACGGTGCTGGGCGATTTTGCGGTGCAGACGCTGGGGGCGCGCCGCATCGCCGTCATCGACGACCGCACCGCCTATGGCCAGGGCCTGGCCGATCAGTTCGAACAGACCGTGAAGAGTCTTGGCGCCGATGTCGTGGATCGCGAGTACACCACCGACCACTCGACCGATTTCATGGCGATACTCACCAACATCAAGGCCAAAAAGCCCGACCTTGTCTTTTTCGGTGGCATGGATCCGCAGGCGGGGCCGATGATACGGCAGATGCGCCAGCTCGGTGTCGCGGCCAAATTCCTCGGCGGTGACGGCGTGCGTACACCACAGTTCATCACACTTGCCGGCCCGGATGCCGAGGGCGCGTACGCCAGCACGCCCGGGCTGCCGATCACCAAAATGCCCAAGGGCCCGGAATTTCAGGCCAAGTTCACGGCCAAGTACGGGCCCATCCAGCAATATGCCCCTTATGCCTACGATGCCGCGTACGTGCTGGTGAATGCGATGGAAAAGGCCGGCTCCTCCGACCCGAAGAAATTTCTTCCCGTCCTGAGGCAGACCGATTACCAGGGCGTGACGGGGCCCATCCGCTTCGATGCCAGGGGCGATCTGACTCAAGGATCCATCACCCTGTACCAGGTGCAGAAGGGTGCCTGGGTGCCGCTGCAGACCGTGCAGAGCCGCTAGCGCACATTGTGGATATCCTGGCGCAGCAGATATTCAACGGCCTGGTTCTGGGCAGCATCTATGCTGTGGTGGCCTTGGGCTACACCATGGTGTACGGCATCCTCGAGCTCATCAATTTCGCCCATGGCGAGATCACCATGATGGGCGCTATGGTCGCCATAAGCGTCATCGGCATGGGTCTTGCCGCGGGACTGCCGGCGCTGCCGCTGATCCTCCTGGCGATGCTCGCCGCCATCGCGGTGTGCATGTGCCTGGGCCTTGCCATCGAGCGCTTTGCCTATCGCCCATTGCGTCACGCCCCGCGCCTGGCACCGCTCATCACCGCGATCGGCATGTCCATCCTGCTGCAGAATATCGCCATGCTGATCTGGGGCAAGCAATACATCCCGTTTCCGCCGGTGTTTCCGCAAGGCGAGCATCGCCTGCTCGGCGCGCATGTCACTGACGTGCAACTCATCATCCTTGCCACCACCCTGCTGCTCATGCTGGCGCTCACCCTGCTGGTCCAGCGCACGCCGCTCGGGCGCGCCATGCGGGCCATCGCCCAGTCGCAGCCTGTGGCGCAACTCATGGGCGTGAATGTGAACCGCGTGGTGGCGGCGACCTTTGCCATCGGTTCCGCCCTGGCGGCGGTGGCAGGCGTGCTGGTGGCGGCCAATTATGGCCAGGCGCATTACTACATGGGGTTTCTGCTGGGGCTCAAGGCTTTTTCCGCGGCAGTGCTGGGCGGCATCGGGAACATTGCCGGTGCCATGCTGGGGGGGCTGCTGCTGGGCTTGATCGAGAGCCTCGGTGCTGGCTACATCGGCCCGCTTACACACGGGTTTCTGGGCAGCAACTACCAGGACGTGTTCGCTTTCTTCGTCCTCATTCTCGTGCTCGTGTTCCGTCCGTCGGGCTTGCTGGGGGAGCGTGTGGTTGAACGCGCGTAAGCGGGCCTGGCTGGCCGCGCTGGCGCTGGCACTTGGTCTGGCAGTATTGCCATTCGCTCTGGATGGCCTGCTCGGTCCCTATTGGGTTCGCGTGCTGGATTTCGCCCTGCTTTACGCCATGTTGGCGCTGGGCCTCAACATCGTGGTGGGTTATGCCGGTCTGCTGGATCTGGGCTACATCGCGTTCTACGGCGTGGGCGCCTACCTGTATGCCTTGCTGGCCTCGCCCCAGTTCGGAATACACTGGCCGTTCTGGGCTGTCCTGCCACTGGGCGCGGCGCTAGCAGCCCTGTTCGGCATCCTCCTGGGAACGCCGACGCTGCGCCTGCGCGGCGATTATCTGGCCATCGTCACGCTGGGCTTCGGCGAGATCATCCGCATCTTTCTCAACAATCTGGATGCGCCGGTCAACATCACCAACGGGCCGCAGGGCATCACCGCCATTGATGCGGTGCATCTCGGCAGTTTCTCGCTCGGGCGCAGACAGGAAATCCTGGGGGTGAACGTTCCCAGCACCGTGCTTTATTACTACCTTTTCCTGCTCTGCATGCTGGCGGTGGTTTTTGTTTCGCTGCGCCTGGAAAACTCACGCATCGGGCGCGCCTGGGTGGCGATACGCGAGGACGAGGTGGCGGCGGAGGCCATGGGCATCCCCACCCGCAACGTCAAGCTGCTGGCCTTCGCCATGGGCGCCTCCTTCGGTGGGCTGGCGGGCGGACTGTTCGCCAGCTTTCAAGGCTTCGTCAGCCCGGAATCGTTCAATCTCATGGAGTCCATCATGATCCTGTGCATGATCGTGCTGGGCGGCATGGGCAACATTCCCGGGGTCATACTCGGCGCCGTGCTCCTTACCGCGCTGCCCGAGGCCCTGCGTTATGTGGGCGACTGGCAGCGCCACCTGCTGGGGAGGGTGGTGGTGGACCCGGCCGATCTGCGCATGCTGCTGTTCGGCCTGGCGCTGGTGCTCATGATGCTGTTCCGCCCCGCCGGCCTGTGGCCGTCACGTCGGCGCCAGCGCGAGTTTGCCGCCACCGGGGAAGTCGCTGAGCAGGAACAGGCCAGCCTGTTCGACGCGCGCCGATGATGTTGCGCGCCCAGGGCCTGTGCAAACGCTTCGGCGGCCTCCAGGCCTTGTCCGAGGTCGATTTCGAGGTGGGACGCGGAGAGATCTTCGGGCTCATCGGACCCAATGGCGCAGGCAAGACCAGTTTGTTCAATTGCCTCACGGGCCTGTATGCGCCCGACAAAGGGACGCTGGAGCTCGATGGCGCCGGGCTGGTGGGGCGCGCTCCCCACGAAGTGGTCACGTTGGGCATGGCCCGCACCTTCCAGAACATCCGCCTGTTCGGCAACATGACGGCTCTGGAGAACGTCATGGTGGGGCGCCATGCCCGGACCCGCAGCGGTGTCCTCGGGGCCGTGCTGGGCACGGCCGCAACCCGCCGCGAAGAGATGGACAGCCGCGCGCGCGCCCACGCCTTGCTGGAGCGCGTCGGCATCGCCCGCCATAGCCGGGCGTTGGCACAGCATCTGCCTTATGGTGACCAGCGCCGTCTGGAGATCGCCCGCGCGCTCGCCACTGAGCCCAAGCTGCTGGCCTTGGACGAACCGGCTGCCGGCATGAATCCGAGCGAGAAACAGGGCCTGCGCGAACTGCTTCTGGGGCTGCGCGAGGAAGGACTCACATTGCTGCTGATCGAACATGACATGGGTCTGGTGATGAAGCTGTGCGACCGCGTCATGGTGCTGGATTTCGGCGTCAAGATTGCCGAAGGGCTGCCAGCTCAAATCCGCGACGATCCCAAGGTGGTTGCCGCCTATCTGGGGACGGAGGCATTGCCGTGAAGCTGCTCAGCGTGGAGCGGCTGCAGGTGGCCTACGGCCGCATCCAGGCGGTGCGCGCACTCGACCTGCAGGTGGGGGAGGGCGAGGCGGTCTGCCTCATCGGCGCCAATGGCGCAGGCAAGACGACGACGCTCAAGGCCATTGCCGGGCTGCTGCCCTGTCGCGGCAGCATACACTTCGATGGCCGCAGCCTCGGCCAGCAGCCGGCCCATGCCATTGCGCGCCTGGGGCTGACCCTGGTGCCGGAGGGGCGCGGCATCTTTCCGCGCATGAGCGTGCTGGAGAACCTGCAGATGGGCGCTTATGTGCGGCGCGACCGCCAGGCCGTGAAAAGTGACCTGGAAGAAGTGTTCGCCTTGCTGCCGCGGCTGGCCGAACGCAAGACCCAGAAGGCCGGCCTGTTTTCCGGCGGCGAGCAGCAGATGCTGGCGCTCGGGCGCGCCCTCATGAGCCGGCCGCGCCTGCTCATGCTCGACGAGCCCAGCATGGGGCTGGCTCCGGTCATGGTGCAGACCGTGTTCGGCATCATCCGCCAGATCATCCAGCGCGGGGTGAGCCTCCTGCTGGTCGAGCAGAACGCGCATCTTGCGCTCAAGCTGTGCCAGCGCGGCTACGTGCTGGAAAATGGCGCCGTCGGTCTGGCTGACCCGGCTGATGAACTGGCGGCCAACCCCGCGGTGCGGGCGGCCTACCTGGGCGAGGCGTGAGGCTTGGCGCTCAGGCGCGGAAGCGGCGCAGGCGCGCTTCCGTGAGCAGGGCGTTCAGGCCAACATCCCAGGGCTCAGCAGGCAGCGTTTCAGCGCGCTGGCATTCATAGGCCAGACCCAGGCGCCAGGGCCTGGGCCAACCCGTGCGGCGCTGATGCGCCAGGGTGGCGTCGTAATAGCCCCCGCCCATGCCCAGACGATGGCCGGCATCGTCGAACGCGACCAGGGGCAGGACAAGCACTTCCAGCCGGCGTGCCGGCACCCGCCGGCCGTGCGGCTCGGCGATGCCGTAGCGGTTTTTTCCTATGCCTTGGCGGCCATCCAGACGCACGAAACCAAGCGGCCGGCCCGGGCGGCGGGGGATCACCGGCAAATAGCATTGCTTGCCCATCCACAGTGCCTGGTTGATAAGCGGCAGCACGTCGAATTCACCGTTCACCGGGAGATAAAAGCCCCAGCGCCGGCCCCTGAGCAGCAGGCCCTGGCGCAGTGCGATGCGTAGGGCAGCGCGCGCAGCGGAACGCTGCGCCGCAGGGGGGAGTGCAGCACGCGCCTGACGGAAGCGGCGCCGCAGCGAGATTTTGTCCTGGATCAAATTATGGGCAGTGCCGAAAATTCCCCCGCCTGTGCCGTGACGGCCGCGTACTCTTGAACCGGTGGTTCAAGATGGTCGCGGCGGCAGGCGCTTCGGGCACATGAGACGTGTCACGCGCACACCCGCGCCGGATGTTGCCGCAACCTTGCACGCATGCATTGGTTCAGAGAATGAGCGGCCGTCCTCGAACACCGCAGGGGAGATGCTAGTCTAGCAGAGCGGGCTCAAAAGAGCGTGTCCTGCTCCGCTAGCGCGGTATCCACCAGACGGGTGAGTTCGGCGATCCTGGCGCGTTGTGCCGCCTGTTGGGCGCCGCCGGAGGTGATCAATTCGTGGGCGATGTTGAGGGCCGCCATGATGGCGATGCGCTCGATGCCGATGACCTTGCCCTGCTCGCGGATCTCGCGCATCTTGTTGTCCAGGTAGACAGCGGCGGCGGCCAGCGCCGGTTCCTCGTCCTTGCTGCAGGCGACGCGGAAGCTGCGTCCGAGCAGGGTGATGTCGACGCTGTGGCCGCTCATGGCTTGTCCGCCGGAATGCGTTCGGCAAGAGCGCCGAGGCGCTCGCGCACGAGATCGATCTTGGCGCCCTGGTGTTTCTCGAGATCGCTCGCCGCGGCGAGCTGCTGGCGCAGGGAAATATTTTCCGCACGCAGTGCATGCACGGTTTGCAGCAATTGCTGCAGGCGAGTTTCCAAGGCTTCGAGCTCGGCTTCCATGGACGCAACTATACTGAGGCTTTCGCGGCCCGGTCAATGCAGATTCAACATGCAATCTGAATTTGTTGATCCCCTGGCGGATTTCGACGCCAGCAATCCTCTGCGCGCTGACGCCAGCGTGCTGCGGGCGGAAACCCGCCGCGGCAAGCCCTGCTACCTCATCGACAACACGGGCGATGCTCTGCCGCAGGCCGAGTTGCGGGAGATTTTGCAGGGGCTCATCGAGGCCGAACTGTTCGGCTTTCGCACCCTTTCCGCCAGCGGCGGCGAGGCCATCCACCTGGATCGGCGCGAGTCCGCCCATGTGCAGGTAGGTGGCAAGCTTTACCGCCTCATCGTGTATCGTTACGAGGCCCGCATCGAACCCTTCTAGGCCAGCCACTCTTTGCCATGCATCTGCTCGACATGATCCGCGCCCGTTTTGTAACCAAAGGTGTCATGGAAGCGGGTATCCCACCGGAAGAGCGGCCGGCGGGCCTGCACTTTGATCCCGACCTTATCCGCTTTCACCTCGCAACCTTTTCCGACCTGCCCCAGGACGTGGCAGCGGCGGAGAAAATCCGCACCTTCCTGACCCATCCGCTGTCTCTCCAAACCGGCGCCCGCGACGGTGCCGCACAGCTGGTGGCCGATTGGCCGGTTGATGGCGAAGCGTTGCGCAAACTGCTCGACGTGCTGCTGGCGGACCTGTCGCGCATGCTCTATATCGAAGCCGCAGCGCAACGCCCCGGCGTGGCGGGCATCCGCCTGCTGGCCGAACCCGGCATGAGCGATCCTGTCGTGCTGGAACTGACGCGCCGTGACGCCCACGGTTTGGGGCCGGGGGTTTATCCACTGTCAGCGGTCCCCATCAACCCGCGGGCCGGACAACGTGCCGGTTTCTACGTGCGGGTGGTGCAGAAGGGGAGCGGCGGGTAAAATCGCGCCCTTCGGGTGCCCGGCGGAACCTCACACCGCCGGGTTAAACGGGAAGCCGGTGCGGCGCGCCTCTCATGCAAAGAGCGCGGTGCCTAATCCGGCGCTGCCCCCGCAACGGTAAGCGCCCAACGGTTCGCCAACCATGCCACTGGACATGTTCCGGGAAGGCGGTGAATTTCATGCGCAAGTCCGGAGACCGGCCTGAAAACGGCGCG
>JAJXXS010000072.1 GCA_021780975.1 Pseudomonadota bacterium | reverse complement strand
GATCGCCAGGATGAATCTTGTTCTGGATGCCATCCAGGCCCGCCATCATCATGGCCGAGAAGGCCAGATAGGGGTTGGCCAGCGGATCCGGGAAACGCACCTCGATGCGGCGGGCTTTGTCGGAGGCCGCGATGGGGATGCGGATGGAAGCGGAGCGGTTGCGGCTGGAATAGGCCAGCATCACGGGGGCTTCGAAGCCCGGTACCAGCCGCTTGTAGGAGTTGGTGCCCGGATTGGTGATCGCGTTCAGGGCCTTGGCGTGCTTGATGATGCCGCCGATGTAGTACAGGCACATTTCCGACAGGCCGGCGTAGCCGTTGCCCGCGAACAGGTTCTTGCCACCCTTCCACAGGGACTGGTGGCAGTGCATGCCGGAACCGTTGTCGCCGACGATAGGCTTGGGCATGAAGGTGGCCGTCTTGCCGTACGCGTGGGCCACGTTGTGCACCACGTACTTGAGCACCTGGGTCCAGTCGGCGCGACGCGTCAGGGTGTTGAACAGGGTACCGATCTCGCACTGCCCGGCAGTCGCCACTTCGTGGTGAAAGACTTCCACGGGCACGCCGATTTCCTCCAGCGCCAGCACCATGGCGGCACGGATATCCTGCAGGGAATCCACCGGCGGCACAGGGAAATAGCCACCCTTCACCCCCGGACGGTGGCCCATATTGCCGCCTTCGAATTTCTCGGCGGAAGACCAAGCCGCCTCTTCCGATTCAATCTTCACGGATGAACCGGACATGTCGTCATGCCAGGTCACCGAGTCGAAAATGAAGAACTCTGGCTCGGGGCCGAAGTAGGCTGTGTCGGCGATGCCGGTCGACTTGAGGTAGGCCTCGGCGCGTTTGGCCACGGAGCGTGGGTCGCGGTCATAGCCCTTGCCGTCAGAAGGCTCGATGACGTCGCAGGTGAGCACCACGGTGGATTCGTCAAAGAAGGGATCGACAAAGGCGGTAACCGGGTCAGCCTTGAGGAGCATGTCAGAAGCCTGTATGCCTTTCCAGCCGGCGATCGAGGAACCGTCGAAGGGATGACCGTTTTCGAACCAGGAGTCGTCGACAATGCGGGACGGGATGGTCACATGCTGTTCCTTGCCGCGAGTATCGGTAAAACGCAGGTCAACGAATTTGGCTTCGCTGTCCTTGATCATTTTCAAAACGTCGGCCACCGCCATGGTGCAATCTCCAATGAAAAAGTAAAGAAATTAAGAAAAATCGGGCATTACGCTAAGCGCTTTACGCACAAAGCAGAAAATATACCACCCGCTCGACATAGCTTGCCCATTGTGCCACAACCATTAGACCGTGAGAGCCAAATTAGACATGCACCGCTTAGGTGCACACCATCACGTGAAGCACCAAAAACGTGCGCGATCCGGACTTCTTGCTAGCCCGCCGCCGAATGAAAAGAGATGGGCCGTTCATTTCCCGAAACTCAGTCGCAGACAGATTATGCCTTGGCACCCTTGGTCTTGGCTCCATAAGCTCTGCGGCGGAAGCGCTTTTCCCGGCGAATGCGGTTCTTCTCTCCCTCGCTCAAAGGCTTCGATTTTCTCTCCTCGTAGGGATTGCGTCCCTCGTGGAATTCGATGCGCAATGGCGTCCCGGATAGCTCGAAAGCCTGACGAAAAGTATTTTCCAGATAGCGGCGATAATCGCTTTGCACATTGCCCAACGCGTTGCCGTGGATGACGATGACCGGAGGATTACGTCCCCCCTGATGGGCGTAACGCAGTTTGGGTCGGAACAGGCCGGCTTTGGGGGGGGCGTGCTGCGCAGTCGCGGCCAGCAGCACCCTAGTCAGGCGCGGGGTTGAAAGCTTGGCAAACGCCGCTGCGTAGGCCACATCCACGTCTTTCAGCAACGGCGCCAGGCCCTGCCCTTTGAGCGCCGAGATGTAATGGAAACGCGCAAAAGAAAGAAACTGCAGTTTGCGCGCGAGTTCACGCTTGACAGTATCGCGCCGGTAATCGTCCAGCCCGTCCCACTTATTTATTGCCACCACCAGCGCACGACCGGTTTCGAGGATATACCCCGCCAGATGGGCGTCCTGCTCGGAAATCTCCCCCTGCGCATCAAGCACCAGAATGCAGACGTTGGCATCATCGATAGCCTGAAGAGTCTTGACGACCGAAAATTTCTCCACCGCCTCGAATACCTTGCCGCGACGCCGCACCCCGGCGGTATCGATAAGGGTATAGGCACGGCCATCGCGCTCGAAATCGACATGGATGGAGTCGCGTGTCGTACCGGGCTGGTCAAAGGCGATCACCCGCTCTTCCCCGAGCAGGCTATTCACCAGCGTGGATTTGCCCACATTGGGCCTCCCCACGATAGCGATCTTGGGATGGGCGGAGGAACCATCTTCCTCTTCCTCCTCTTCTTCGGCAGGAAAGGTCGCCAGGGCGATCTCCACCAAGGATCTGACCCCTTCGCCATGCGCTGCAGAAATGGCCAATGGCTCACCCAGCCCGAGTTCGTGAAACTCGGCTGCAGCGACCGCCGGGACCATACCCTCGGTCTTGTTGACCGCCAGCAGGACGGGGCAGTGCGCGCGCCGCAAACGATCCGCTATCACCCGGTCCTGGGGAGCCAGGCCCTGGCGGCCATCGACTAGGAAGACAATGACGTCGGCTTCATCAATCGCCTGTTGCGTCTGGCGCGCCATCTCATGGAGGATGCCATCCTTGGCCACCGGCTCCAGGCCACCTGTATCAACCACCAAATAGGGCTTCTCGCCCGTGCGGCCGCGACCATAATGACGATCACGCGTCAGGCCCGGCAGGTCATGCACCAACGCGTCGCGACTTTGGGTAAGGCGATTGAAAAGAGTGGATTTGCCGACATTGGGACGGCCGACCAAAACCAGGGTTGGCAACATGTCACTTCAGGCGGAACGCCGTGACCTCGCCTTTGGCAGTTTCCACCGCAATGCCTGGGCCAATGTCGAAAGGCCGGCCGATGACCGCGCCGCCGGGCGCCTGTCGGCGCGCCAGAAAAGAGCCGTCCTGGGCGGAAAGGACGTGTACATAGCCCTCGCTGTCGCCGACGATTACCGTGGCGGCATAGGTCAGCGGCGCACTGACCCCGCGCCGCGCCAACGCAGCCTGTTTCCAGACTATGCGCCCACTGTCGGCAGCGTATGCAGTGACGGTGTCTGAGGTATCGGTCACGTACACATTGGCGCCGTCCATCGTGAGCCCGGTTTCGCTGGAAGTATCGCGTGCCCACAGCAGATTGCCGCTGGCGCGGTCAAAGCAGGCCACTCGCCCCTGGTAGGCCACCGCGCACACTTGCGACGCATTCACCGCAGGCGCCCCGACCACGTCGGTAAGGCGTTCCAGTTCCGTGGCCCCGCGCGGTACGGCAACCGTCGCATCCCACAGCTGCGCGCCATTGGCAACCGAGAGCGCGACCAGGCGCCCTCCGGGGTAACCGGCATACAGCACGCCGTCCTTGACGCTCATACCGCCCGAACCCTGCAGCATGAGGCTAGGCAACTGGCGCGTATAGACCCATTGCTGCTTGCCGTCCTTGGCCGCCAGGCCGTAGATGCTACCGTCGTTGGTGCGCACCAGGACCACGCCGTCCGCCACCAGCGGCGGTCCCGTCACGTCACTCGTCAAAGTCGTCGACCAAGCCTTGGCGCCGTTGGCCGCATGGAGCGCCACGACGCCCGCTTGGGCGGCGCCCACCACGACCAGTCCCTCCCCTGCCCCCACACCCGCGACGACGCCCGCGCCAATGTCACTTTGCCACAGGCGCTTGGAGTCCAGCACCCCGTACGCCTCCACGCGGCCGCGCTCGGCCGCGACGTACAACACATCATGCGCCGCCGCAGGCTGCAGGCGGTGAAAGCCCGGGCTGCCGGCGTCCACGCTGAAGGCATGCACCAGTTCGGCAGAAGGCTTGAAGCTGACCAGCGGCGCAGGAGGCAAGGGTTTTGGCGCCGACGAGAACCAACCAGAGACAGTGCTGCATCCCGACAGCATCGCGGGCAACAGAAAAACGAGCAACAGCCTTCTCATTCTGTAGCACCCCCCAGGGCATCCAGTTTCACCCCCAGAACGCCGCGCAGCGGGTCGGTCTTCGCGAGCGTGGAATAGGCCGCTTGGTAGGCCGCCTTGGCCTCAGCTGTTTTGCCCTGGGCAAGCAGGACATCGCCCTTGAGATCCTCGAAACGCGCGTTGTAGGCATCCGTGTGGGACGCGTTCAGCACCTTGAGGGCCTGTTCGTACTGCTTCCGCTGCAGCAGAAGCCCCCCCAGACGCAACCGTGCCAAGTCCTTGACGACGGGCTCCCGGCTATGATCGAGCGCCCATTTGAATTGCGCTTCAGCGCTCTTGTCATCGCCCTGCTCCACATTGTATTTGCCGAGTATGAGCGCCGCGCGGGGTGCATAAGGCGTATCGGCGAATTTGTCTATCAGACGCCCCCCCACTTCCCGCACCAGCGCCGCATTGCCCGCCGTCAACGCCTCCAGAAACTGGCCATACACCTGGGCGCCTTCAATTCGCTGCGCCTCCTGGTGACGCTGCCAGTATTGCCAGCCAGCGCCCGCCATCAATGCCAGCGCGAGCACCAGCAGCACCGCATTGCCCCAGCGCTTCCACCAGGCTTTAAGATTTTCCAGATTTTCCTGCTCTTCCAGGTCGTAGGTTGCCATCAGTCTTGTTCCATCAGGGTAATGGCCGCATGGGGCGTCAGGCGCGCCTGTTCGCGCGGATCCCGCAGGGGTTTGAGGGTGAGCTCACGGCTTTGCGCTTCATCATCGCCAATGATGATGGCGTAACGCGCGCCGCTGGCATCGGCTTTCTTCATCTGGGCCTTGAAACCGCCGCCGCCGCAATGGTAAACGATATTGAGCCCGGCAGCGCGCAGTTGTGGCGCCAGTTCCCACGCCCAGGCAGCCGCCACATCCCCGACGTGCACCAAGTAGGCATGCGGCCCCGCCGCCACCGGAGTTCGGTCGCTGCCCTCCAGCATTGCCAGCACGCGTTCGACACCCAGCGCGAAACCCGCCGCCGGCGCCGACTTGCCTCCCAACTGGGCGACCAGGCCGTCGTAACGGCCGCCGGCGCAAACTGTCCCCTGCGCGCCCAGAGTGTCGGTGACCCATTCGAACACCGTGCGATTGTAATAATCCAGGCCGCGCACCAGGCGTGGGTTGATCTCATAGGGAATATGAGCGGCCCGCAGCAGCGCCTGCAGCGCCTCGAAGTGCCGTAGCGAATCTTCGTCGAGATCATCGACGAGCTGCGGCGCTGCCGCGATGAGGGCCTGCATCGCAGGATTCTTGGAATCCAGTATGCGTAGAGGGTTGCTGTGGAGACGGCGCCGCGCATCCTCGTCGAGAACGTCCGCATGCGACTCAAAGTACGCAATCAGGCGCTCGCGGTGGCGCCTGCGCCCTTCCCCGTCGCCCAAGGTATTGATTTCCAGACGCGGATCGAGGCCGAGGCGGCGCCACAGATCTGCGCCCATGAGGATCAGTTCGGCATCGCAATCCGCATCGGCGTATCCAAAGGCCTCCACCCCCACCTGATGAAACTGCCGATAGCGGCCTTTCTGCGGACGCTCATGTCGAAACATCGGCCCCATGTACCATAAGCGCTTGGGGCCGTCGTATAGCAGATTGTGCTGGATCGCCGCACGCACGCAGGATGCCGTCCCCTCCGGGCGCAGGGTAAGGGATTCGCCATTGAGTTCGTCGATGAAGGTGTACATTTCCTTCTCGACGATATCGGTCACCTCCCCAATGGCACGCTTGAACAGACCGGTCTGTTCCAGAATGGGCGTACGGATGGCCTGATAACCATAGCTTGCAGCCCAGGCACGTACGGTCTGTTCAAGAAAGTCCCAGCGCTGCGCCTCCTGGGGCAGAACGTCGTTCATGCCGCGAACGGCCTGCAAAGTGTTGCTCATCGTTTATACGGGCTGGGTAACGGCTCAGGCTGCGGAGCCCTTTGCATACTTGTTTCTGACATAGTTCTCGACAATGACCTGGAATTCGCGCGCGATGTCGTGTCCTTTGAGCGTGACGGTTTTTTGTCCGTCCACAAACACCGGGGCTACCGGAGTCTCCCCCGTGCCTGGCAGCGAGATGCCGATATCCGCATGCTTGGATTCGCCAGGACCGTTGACAACACAGCCCATCACCGCGACTTGCAGGCTTTCCACCCCCGGGTAACACTTCTTCCATTCAGGCATCTGGCGGCGCAGATAACTCTGGATATCCTGGGCCAGTTCCTGAAACACTGTCGAAGTCGTGCGTCCGCAACCAGGGCAGGCGGTGACCTGGGGCATAAAGGCGCGCATTCCCATGGACTGCAGAATTTCCTGAGCAACGATGACTTCGCGCGTGCGCTCGCCGCCCGGCTCGGGCGTGAGGGAAACGCGGATGGTGTCGCCGATGCCTTGCTGCAGCAGAACGGCAAGCGCCGCAGTCGACGCGACAATGCCCTTCGAGCCCATGCCCGCCTCGGTCAATCCCAGGTGCAAGGGGTAGTCGCATTGCACGGCGAGATCCTGGTATACGGTTATCAAATCCTGCACCCGGCTCATCTTGCAGGACAGGACGATGCGGTCTGCCGGCAGCCCCAGTTGCTCGGCCTTTTTCGCCGACTGCAAAGCGGAAGCGACCATGGCGCGTTTCATCACCACCTCGGCGTCTTCGGGAGCGGACGCCTGGGCGTTCTCGTCCATCATGCGCACCACCAGATCCTGGTCAAGACTGCCCCAGTTGACTCCGATACGCACGGGCTTGTCATGGCGGCAGGCAATCTCGATCAGCGTCGCAAACTGCTCATCGCGCTTCTCGCCGCGACCGACGTTGCCCGGATTGATGCGCAGCTTGGCAAGCGCCGCGGCGCATTCCGGTGCCTGTGTCAGAAGCTTGTGGCCGTTGAAATGGAAATCACCGATTAGCGGAACGTCCACGCCTTGCCGCAACAAGGCTTCCCGTATGACAGGAACCGCACGCGCCGCTTCCAGGGTGTTGACAGTGACGCGCACCAACTCCGAGCCAGCCTCGAACAATTCCCTCACCTGACGCGTCGTGGCGGCCACATCGGCAGTGTCGGTATTGGTCATGGATTGCACCACCACAGGCATATCACCGCCTATCGCGACCCTTCCCACCTTGACTTGGCGGCTTGGCCGGCGTGGCAGGTGCGAGCGGCTCATGGCTTCAGCGCCTTCGCCGCGCCATCGGCGGCCACCCTGAAGCGTGCCACATTGTCCGTGGTATACGGATGCAGATCGAGGGCGTGGCCGGCATAGCTCACGCTTACCTGGCCCGCGTTGCCGATCACGAAATAGAGGGGAAACGCTTCCTGCAGCTTGATCGTCTGGCCGGCGCGGTAGAGGCCGTGCGCGAGTTGCCTGCCTTGCGCATCCCTAATGTCCACCCAGGCGTCAGCGGCAAAGCCCAGCGCCACGCCACGTCCCACAGACCCCATCCGCGCCCTCGGGGCCGGCGCTCCGGACAGCGCAGCCGGCGCCTGCGGCGCCACAAGCGGAACCGCAGCAACTATCGCCGGCTTCTGCTCCGGGGGTACGTCGGGCCGGGAAACCTGGGCAGAAATGGTCCCGCTGTCAGCAGACCGCCCCCCCTCCTCCCCAGTTCCGCCAGACAGCCAAGTGTAGAGTGCGAAAGGCAGCCCAATCAGCACAGCCACAGCCACCACCCCCCAAAGCCAAGCCGAGCGCCAGCGCCTGGCTGCCCGAGGGGGACGCACTTCGGGCTTGGGCAGGCTCTCCTGCGGCAACTCGCCACTCATCTGTGCCACGATGTCCTCGACATCCAGGCCGAGCAACTTGGCGTAATTGCGCACGAAACCTCGCGCAAAGACCGCCTGGCCGAGGGCCGCAAAGTCGCCGCTTTCCATGGCCGCCACTTGGCGATTCATGAGACGCAGACGTGCGGCAACCTGCTCGACCGCCAACCCCTGGGCTTCGCGCGCAGCGCGCAAGCGTTGTCCGATGGCGACCAGAGCGTCGTTCATGGCGCGGGATTCAATTGCTGGGCTTCAGGAGAATTAGGGAAGAGCTTGCGCAACTGCTCTGCATAACCATTCGCCTGGGCGGTGTTACCAAGCTTGCGTTCGACCTCCACGCCGAACCAAAGGCTTTGCGGCGTAGGCTGGGCGAGCTGGCCATAGCGCAGCAACTGCTTTTCTGCTTCCGCCATGCGATTCTGCGCGTAATAGAGCTTCCCCAAGCTCAACAAGGCAGGGCCATAATCTGGGCGCAGCTTGAGAGCTGCCCGAAACTCGCCTTCTGCCGCCGCCATATCGCCTTTTTTCTCCTGGCAAATGCCAGAGTTGTATATGGCCAGCTCGGGCGTGCGGTACAGAGGGTTCTGCAGCGCTTGCTGCAATTGTTCAAGCCCCTCCTTGTAACGGCCGCGGGTGCAATAGAAATAGCCCAGGTTATTGTGGATGTCCGAATTCTTCGGGTCGAGGTCCAGGGCCTTGCGAAAATTCTCCTCCGCCAGTTTGTCTTCCGCGAGATCCATATAGATCAGGCCGAGGACGTCATAGGCCTCCGGATAGTGCCTGTCGGCTTCAATGGCCTGGCGCACTTGGGACAACGCGACGCGAATCTCCCCGCGCTGAAAATACGCCGCGGCGAGGTCGGTCATCACCTTGGCACGATGCAGATTTTCCGCCGCCTGCTTGTTTTCCGGCGCCTGCACGGGATTCTGCGCGCAGCCAGCGAGAACGCCGAGCGCAACAGCCAGCAACAAGCCAGGGAAGCGTAAACGGGGCATGATCACTCCTATACCGTGAGTTGAACGCGCGACAGGTGCTTGACGACCCGGCCAGTCCGGTCGTTCACCTCTCCAGCCAATTGTCCGCAGGCTGCATCGATGTCGTCACCGCGTGTCTTGCGCACGGTAACGACGTAGCCGGCATCCTGCAAGCGGCGCTGGAAATCCAGCACGCGCCCCGCCGAACTGCGCTCCAAGCCCGCGCCCGGAAACGGATTGAAGGGAATGAGGTTGAGTTTGCTGGGTGTGTCGCGCAACAACTCGGCAAGTTGGTGCGCATGCTCCGGCTGGTCATTCACACCTTTGAGCATGACGTACTCAAACGTGATGAAATCGCGCGGGGCAAACGCCAGATAACGGCGACAGGCAGCCAGCAATTCGGCCAGCGGGTACTTGCGGTTGATGGGCACGAGTTCATCGCGCAGCCGATCATTAGGCGCATGCAGGGATACCGCCAGGGCCACCGGCACGCGCTGCGCCAAGCGATCCATGGCGGGCACCAGGCCCGAGGTGGACACCGTGACACGCCGCCGCGACAATCCGTAGGCATGGTCGTCCAGCATCACCTCCAGGGCCAGGGCAACATTCTCGAAATTTGCCAGGGGTTCGCCCATGCCCATCATGACCACGTTGGTCACCGGGCGCTCGGCCATACCCCCATCCAATCGATTGGAAACACCACGGAGCACGCGCTGGGCGTGCCACAGTTGGCCGACGATTTCACCCACGCCCAGATTGCGATTGAAACCCTGGCGTCCGGTGCTGCAGAAGCGGCATTCCAGGGCGCAGCCGACCTGCGAGGAAATGCACAAGGTGCCGCGATCCTCTTCCGGTATGTAGACGGTTTCGATACCGTTGCCCACACCGACATCGAATAGCCACTTGTGCGTGCCATCGCCGGATCCGTGCTCGAACTTTACCGTGGGGGCCACAACGGCCGCTTCGCCCCGCAATTTTTCCCTCAGGTCCTTGGAAAGATCGGACATGCGTGAAAAATCGGCCTCACCCGCCTGGTGCAGCCACTTCATGACCTGCTTGGCACGGAAAGGCTTCTCGCCCTGGCGCGCAAACCAATCAGCCAGTTGCGGGAGGGTGAATTCGAGCAGGTTCTGCAAAGTGGTCAGGGCAGTTGGTATCAGCGACTGTAGATTTCGCTGGCGGCAAAAAAATA
>JAJXXS010000355.1 GCA_021780975.1 Pseudomonadota bacterium | reverse complement strand
GGCAGGATGACCATGAAGCCGACGCGAAAGGCGGTTTGCAGCTCGCTCACGAAGAACGCCGGTGCCAGCGCGTTCATGGGCAGTTGCGCCGGCGTCTTGAGGTCGGCAGCGCTCACGGGCCGTGCCAGGAAGAGCTGCAAGTCCTCGCGTCGCGTCTGTCGGAGCATGAACTCCTTCAGCGGCACGGCTGCCGCATCCGCGGCCGTCTGAGCGGCCAGGGCGCCCTTCTGATAGGGCTGCCAAGCCTGGCTGTCGATGCGGTTCAAGGTGGGCGTCATGACAAACCAGGTGAGCAGAAGGCTCAGGCCGAGGAGTACCACGTTGGGCGGCGCGTATTCGCTGCCCAGCCCCTGGCGCAGCAGGAAGAGCACCACCGCAATGCGTGTGAAAGCGGAAAAAGCAAGCGCCAGCGCTGGCAGAAAAGGAAACAGCGCGAGGAAGGGCCAGGCGGCGGGTGCCACGCCGATGCGCGTTCCCGCGACCGAAAAGAGCGGCAGATCCCCTTGCGCCGCCCACACGCCGGCGGAAAACGCAACCAAAGCCAACCCCAACAGCCAACGCATGCTCACGCCTCTTCCTTTTCGTTCTTGCCGGAGGGCACGGTGGATGCCGGCAGGCGCGCCAGGAGATTGACCTGCCCGCCTCCCAACCCCAGTACCAGCAACTCCTCCCCCAACTCAACCACGACCACGCGCTCGCGTGTCCCGAGGGACAGGCTCGCCACCAGGCGCAACGCGCCGCGCCCGCCAGCTGCGGGAAAAAAGCGTCGCGCCAGCCACGCGAGGACAACGAACACGCCAAGCACGACGAGCAGGGAGAGGACCAGCGTGCCGTAGCCCGTGCCCTGCGCCGCCGCATGCGCCGTGGCCGGCGCACCGAGCAATGGCAGCGCAAGGGCTGCAGCACGCGCACGGTGCGCCCCGCCATCTGCGGGCACGCGCGCGAGTGCGCACCTCATGGGTGCTCCAGCATGGCCTGCGCCCAGCGCACCAGGGCGGGCGGCGCGCCGAGCGCAGCCGGGTGGAAGCGGCATGTACCCGCCGCCCCGTCCAGTTGCACCTGATACTGCAGGCTGCGCATCTCGCCCTCACCATCCAGCAAGGCCTGGGCGTAGGCACGCCCCAGACGCACGCGCAAATCCTCCTCCACGCGCGCGGCAAATCCCCCCGCTCCCGGCGTCAACGCCATTTTCCAGCGCGCCGCGCCCCAGGCGGCGATCAGCATGGCATCGAGCGCAAACCACTCGTCTTGCGCTGAAGCGCCCTGCCCGACATCCATCCACACGACTTTCAAGGCAGCGCCCTGGGGCAAGGCCTGGCGCAGCCGCACATGCATATGGCGCCCCAGGGCTGCGGCAAAGTCCGCCACCCCGCCGCCGCGCAGAAAAGCGCGCTCTGCCTCGCTCAACGGCGCGATCCTCACGTCATGTCTCCGCGCGGGTTGTCGACCGCAGCGCGCAACAACGCCGCGCGCGCCGCGAGTTCGTCATGCAGCTTGGCCTCCAAGCGACCAAGCCGGCGTGCTTCCTGCTGCTCGTGGCGGCTCTGGAGCACGCGCAGGGCGTCCACGCGCCGTTTCTCCTCCAGCCAGTCGCGCAGCGCCGCCTGCCAAAGTTCATGGCGACGAGCCACCTCCATGCGGCCGTCGGCCCGGCGCCGCGCCAGCTCCTGCAGGTGGGCTGCGCCCTCCCGCCACAGGCCCCCGCTGCCCGCGCCGGCCACCGTTTGCCGCAACGCGCGCCGATAGTTCTCCACTTCCGTATCCAGGCGCACCAGACGGGCGCGCGCGAGCAGCCATTCGCCATGGGCCATGCGCACCAGGCGCACCCGCCCCTCGGCACGCCGCTGCGCCAGGTCGAGGACACTCTGCAAGGGAAACGCGCTCATCTCAGGCGAATATCTGCGCCAGCCCCTGGCGCGCCTCGTCCAGCCCCGCAGCGACGCGCCAGTCCTGCGCCAGGTAGGCCTGCAGGCGAGGATGCAGCTTGACCGCCTCGTCCAGCACGGCATCCGCACCCGGCACATAAGCGCCTACCGCGAGCAGGTCGCGGCCCTTCTGATAGCGGGAATACAGGTAACGAAAGCGACGGATGCGCGTCATCTCGTCCTCGCCCGCCAGATCCGGCAACGCACGGCTGATGGAAGATTCGACGTCGATGGCCGGGTAAATGCCGGCATCGGCAAGATCGCGCGACAGCACGATGTGGCCGTCGAGTATGGCGCGCGCGGCATCGGCGACCGGATCCTGCTGGTCGTCCCCCTCCATGAGAACGGTGAAAAAAGCGGTGATGGAGCCACCCCCGCTCTTGCCGTTGCCGGCACGCTCCGCCAGCTGCGGCAGGCGTGCGAAGACCGAGGGAGGATAGCCGCGTGTCGCCGGCGGCTCGCCGATGGCGAGCGCCACCTCACGCTGCGCCATGGCGTAGCGCGTGAGCGAATCCATGATGAGCAGTACCTGGCGTCCCTGGTCGCGGAAATATTCCGCGATGGCCAGCGCATAGGCCGCGCCGTTCAAGCGCATGAGCGGCGGCACGTCGGCAGGGGCGGCGACCACCACGGCGCGCTGCATGCCCTCCTTGCCCAGATTGTGGTGGATGAACTCGCGCACTTCGCGCCCGCGCTCGCCGATAAGCGCCACGACCACGACATCCGCCTCGGTGTAGCGCGCCATCATGCCGAGCAGCATGCTCTTGCCGACGCCGCTGCCGGCGAATAGTCCCAGGCGTTGGCCCCGACCGACGGTGAACAGGCCGTTGATGGCGCGCACCCCCACATCGAGCGGCTGCCGTATGGGCGCGCGGTCGAGAGGATTGACCGGCCGTGAGTAGAGCGGGACACGCCGCTCCAGATCGAGAGGTCCGAGCCCGTCCAGCGGGCGTCCCGCCCCATCCAGCACGCGGCCCAGCAGTTCCGGTCCCATGGGCACCTGGCGCACCCTGTCCTGGGCGCGGCGGCGCGGCACATAGCGGGTGCCGAATCGTGGCGGCGCCAGCGCCAGCGGATTTTCCGGCACGACGCGCGCGCCCGGCATGACGCCGTAGATATCCGTGCTGGGCATGAGATACAGGCGGTCGCCGGCAAATCCCACCACTTCGGCATCGACCTGCTGGCCCCCCTGGACCTGCACCAGGCATTGCGCGCCGATGGGCAGGCGCAAACCCACCGCTTCCATCACCAGCCCGGCGACACGCGTCAGCCGCCCGCTCGCTGCGAGCGGCTCCGCCATGGCGACAGCGCGCCGGCAATCCGCCAGATATTCACGGTAGCGGACGGCACGATCCATTCATGACGTCCTTTTCAAGCGGGCTGCACGCATGCGCATCAGTCCAGCCACTGCCGGTTCGAGCCCAGCACCTGGACCACCTGGCGCCAGCGCGTGGTGAGCGTGGCATCGAGATCCCCCAGCGGTGTTTCGATCAGGCAGCCGCCGCGCTCGATGCGTATGTCCTCGACGATGCGCAGACGGTTGCGATCCAGCACGCCCTCCAATTGCGGACGCACCAGGGCGGCGTCCTCTGGGTGCAGCAGCAGGCGTGCCTCCTGGGTGGTTTCGGTGAGCTGCTTGAGCGCCAGATTGACCACTTCGAGGATGCGCTCCGGGCGCACGGCCAGTTCTCCTGCCACCACCTGGCGCGCAACATCCAGCGCCAGTTCGAGGACCAGATCGGCGACGCGGAAATCCAGGCTTTCCATTTCCGATCCCAGACTGACCAGCAAATCCTTGACGCGCGCGCAGTCCCCCTGCCCCGCGCGCCGTCCTTCCTCAAGGCCTGCCGCATATCCCTGCGCCCGCGCCGCCTCGTGGATTTCGGCTGCCTCCTGTTGCAGTCGGAGACGGCGCGCCGCATCATCCTCGGCGGCGGCCGGCACCGCTTCCAGCACTTCCCACTTCTCGAAAGCACTCAGATCATCGCGCTCGTTCATGCCGCCGCCTCCGCTGTCTTGAGCAGCACCGCGCCGGCGCCTACCTGTGCGCGCAACAGCGTCAGCACTTCCGCCTGTGCCTGCTGGATGTCAGCCACCTTGACCGGCCCGAGCGCCGTCAGGTCGTCCTTGAGCCGCCGCGCGGCGGTATCCGTCATGCCGCGGGTGAGGCTCTCCGCCAGCCCCGGGTCTGCACCTTTGAGGGCGAGCAGCAAGCTGCGCGCCGGAATGGATTTGAAGAAATTCACGCGCGACACCGGATCCAGGCGCGCCAGGTCGGCAAACTGCAGAACTTCCGCTTCCAGACTGCGCGCCAGTTGGGGAGATTTCTGCGCCAGCCCGTCCACCAGCCGGCGCCCGATGGGCGGCGGCAGGCGCACGAGCAGGTCACCGGCCACCTGCTCGCCGCTGCTCTCTGCGGCCTGATCGCTTTGCGCCAGGCGCTCGCGCAGCCAGGCATCGAGTTCCGCCAAGGCCTCCGCTGCCAAAGCCTGGCCGCGCGTCAAGGCAAGCAGGGTCTCTTCCTGGCGCTCGGCCGGCAGCAACGCGAGCACGCGCGCTGCCTGCTCGCGCTCCAGATGGGCGAGCACCGTCGCCAGCACGGCAGGAGGCTCATCCCCCAGCAAGCCGGCGACGTCCTCCGGAGCCAGCCAAGCCAACTGCTTGAATCCGCCCAGTTCGTGATTCTGGCGCTGCAGCAGGCGCGCGGCAGTTTCCGTCCCCAAGGCCTGGCTCAACGCCCGCCCGAGAAAGGCTTCCGGCTCCACGCCCAGGCCGGTCTGGCGCTCCGCCTCGGCGCCGAATTCGGCCAGCAGCGGGCGCAGCGCGTCACGCGTCAGCGGCTGGCTTCCGCGCAGCCGGCGCGTGAGCTCGGTCACCTGCGCAGGCGCCAAACGCCGCAGCATCTGTGCCGCGGCGTCTTCCCCGAGGGCCAGCAGCAGAGTGGCGGCCTTGTCGGCCGTCCCTGCGGTCTCCAGCCATTTGCGCAGCACGCAGGCGGCGCGGTCGGGATCGCGCGCGGCAAGCTCGCGCGCTTCGCCGAGCAGCGTAGCGAAATCGTCCTGCGGCGCCGCCTTGACAGGGCGCTGACGCAACAGCCGGGCGGTCAGGAATAGCGCAGCCGCAAGCACGGCAAGGACCAGCGGCCAGACCCACCCGGTAGCGAGGCGTGCAGAGGGCGCCGGCATCTGCGCTGGCACCGACGTGGCAGGGGCAATGGCGGCGGGAGCATGAAAAGGCAGCAGTTGGACTTGCACGGCCGCGGCGTCACCCAACGCCTGCGCCGCCAGCACATGCAACCGGTCGGCTTCTGCAGGGCCCCAATGGGGATAGGCTGCCGCGTCCACGAGCACGAGGGCGGAAACCCGCGGGGGAGCGACCTTGCCGTGCACGTCCGGGGCCTGCGGCTCCACCGTCACCCGGCTTTTCACATGCCCCTGACCCAGCCAAGGCAGTAGTACCTGTTGCAGGCGCAGATTCAGGCGGCTTTCCAGCGCGCCCACGCCAGCGCGCGCTGTGCTCTGCCCCAGCGCCAGCACATTCCCGTCGGGCTCCAGCACGCTCACGCGATCAGCGCTAAGGCCTGGGACAGCCGCGGCGACCAGCTCGCGCAGGGCTTCGATCTGACCTTCGTCAGGCGGCTCGGATTTGAATTGCACGACCGCGGCCGCACTCGGCTGCTCGACAGGCTGGCGCAGGAACGGGCTGGCGGGCGGCAGCGTCAAGTGCACCTGCGCGCTCTTGAGGTAGGCCAGGGACGCCAGTGCATGGTCGACGCGGATCTCCAGGGAATGCTGGTAATCAAGCTGCTGGCGCCAGCGCGGCTCCATGAGCCAGGGCAGCGCAGACGCCCGTGTCTCATCTTCCCGGTGCGGCAGACCTTCGGCCGCTAGGCGCATGCGCGCCGTGCTCACCTGGCTTTGCGCCACCAGGATCTGATCGCCGGAAATGCGGTAGGGGATGGCGAGGTGATCGAGCGCCTGCAATACCTCCCCCCCCTGGCGCGCCGAGAGCTGACCGTACAGCGCAACGTATTGCACTGGCACCCGCGCCATCCAGTAAGACCCTGCCCATAGCGCCAAGGCCAGCGCTGCCGCCAGGATCGCCATCCAGCGCAGGGAGCGGGGGGAAGCCCGCCACGCCGCGCGCAATCTCGCGGACATCGGGACATTAGCGGCCATGCGTTGTGCGTCTCCCCCTACGCTTCATGTCGGTTTGGTCCGTAAGCATACGCTATGGAAACGCGAACGATTATAGCCCCGCGCGCCGCCGAAACCTGGCTCGTGGTGGACGATTTTTCCCCCCTGCGCCGCCTCCTAGGCCACTGGCTGCGCCGCGCCGGCCTGCCCGCGGTGTGCGCTGCCGATGGCCGCGAGGCCTGGGACCTGTTGATGCAGAGACCCTGGGCAGGCCTTGTCACCGACTGTGCCATGCCGGGTTTGGACGGCATTGCCCTGATTCGCAGAGTGCGCGGCGAACCTTGCCTCGCCGCCCTTCCCATCCTCATGGTAAGCGCGGAAAGCGGCCCCGACTTCCGACGCCAGGCGCTCCAGGTGGGCGCCGACGCCATCCTCGGCAAGCCCTGCAGCGCCACCCGTCTGCTTGCTGCCGTGCGCAGGGTTGGCGGTATGAAAATACCGGCTGCCATCGCGGCTCATGGGGAATAAAGTGCGCTTGGCTGCCATTTCGATTCAGCCAGTCACAATACGAATATGAGGAGACAGCGATGTATCAACCATCCCAGCACCACCCCACGACCTTGCGCCGGCTGCGGCAAAGACTCTCCCTCGCTTTGGGGGCCGTAGCGCTCGCCATCGCCAGCCAGCAGGCCGGCGCGGCCGTCGTCAAGGCACCCGCGGAACCCAATCCGGACATGCACTATGGCGCCGTGGTGCAGCTCGACAACGGCGGCCCCATCGCCATCAAGAAAACTCTCACCAACATCGAGAACCTGCTCAACGACCCGCGCCTCAAGGGGCATATCACGGTCGAACTGGTCGCCAACAGCAAGGGCTTCGACGTCTATGTCAAAGGCAACGGCTTCGAAGAGCGCCTCAAGAAGCTGCAGGAGGAGGGCGTCATCCTCGCCCAGTGCGCCAACACCCTGAAGGAATTGCACGTGGATCGCGGCAATCTTTATCCCTTCATCACCATCGTGCCTTCCGGCATGGGTGAGATCACGCTGCGCGAGGCGCAGGGCTGGGCCTACATCCACCCCGGCGCACCGAAACCGGCGGCTGATTTCTGAAAAACGCCCGATAGGCTTCTAATCCAGCAAACTGGCATCCAATGCGGCGCGCAGATCAATGCGCGCCGCACTGTTGCGCATCCGCCGCTCGAACCACAGGATGCCGCCCTTGCGCAGGCTCAATGCGCGTTGCGCGCCCAGCAGGAACGCAGCGACCTCGCCCAGCGTGGGCTGATGTCCCACCACCAGCACGCAACCGCCAGCTCGCGGCCAGCCGGCCACGTGCAGAACATCGTTTGCTGAAGCGCCGGGCGCAAGATCGCCCACGCTCTGCCAGGCCTGCCCCAATGCCTCGACCGTCTGCCGGGTACGCAAGGCCGGGCTGGCGAGTAGGCGTGTTTCCTCCGGCAGGTGCCGGCGCAGCCATTTCCCCATGGCGCGTGCCTGGCGCTCCCCTTTCGGCGTCAGCGCACGCGCCAAATCGTCCGTGCCCTCTTCAGCCTCGGCGTGGCGCCAAAGAATCAAATTCATACTCTGCGTCCTTTCCCCGCTGCGATCATGGCGCAATGCCCCCGTTCGAGGGCCGACCTCACCAACGCGCGCGAGTTTTGGCAAGCTCAGCGCAATCCTTCCGCAGGGCGGCGCGCAGGGCAATTTTCTCCGCCGCGAGCCAGCCAGCGCCAAACTCGGTGCTCGCAACCCCCATTCGCGCCGCCGCCCGCTCCAAGCATCGAACGGCGACGCAGCGATCATTGTAGTGCCCGAGATCATCCTGCAAGCGGCCGAGGCGGCGGGCCAAGGCATGCGCCTCCTCCCCCACCAGATGGTGAAAAAAATCCAGCGCATAGCGCAGCCTTTTCACCGCCAGACGCAGCGCATGGATGTCCGCGTCAGTTGCGCCGGCGGCCTCCCCCAGGCGGCCTTGCAGGCTACGCCAGTAGCGGCGCAGGCTGCCGTGCGCCCACTTCGTGACCCTCTCGTCGCCGCGCGGCGCCGCCGGCGAGGCGAGCCAGCGCGCCAGCAGCAGAAGCAGGCGCGAGACTGACGGTTCCAGCAGATGCCTGCCCAGCACTGCATGGGCCTCCCGCCGCAACCCTTCCACGCCGGCACGCAGCCTTACGGCTGCCTCCTGGTCCGGCCAGGCGCCCAGCAGCGCGGGCAGCACCGCACTGTCCTGTACGTCCCAATCGCGCGCCTCCCCCAGCAGTTGTCCAAGTTCGGCCAGTCCTTTTAGGGTTGCCGCCGGCGGGCTGGCAAGCTTGGCTCCCAGCTTGAGTGCCGCGCGCAGGCGCCGCAGGCCCACGCGCGCCTGATGCAGATATTCTGCGTCGCCCCCTTCCACAATGCCGGGCAAGTTGTCCAGCAATTGCGTAAAAGCATTCCCGCAGAGCAGCCGCAACCCCTGTGCCGCCTTCATGTCCGCCCTCAGCACGCAGGCTCCGGCCTTGGCCGGCCCCGCCTCTTCGCCCCGCGCGAGGGCAACGCCGCGGCGCGCCTTGCTCGCCTCCGATGGCCAAAGGGGTGCCGCCTCGGCCAAGGCCAGGGCGAGTTCAAACAGTGCCTCGGGATCACCCGCCTTCAGTTCCAATTCCAACTCGGCGATAGGCGCCTCGCGCCCCTGAGCGCGGATGGACCCAGCATCGAGAGCGATCTCGACGCGGCTTCCCTCTGCCACGACGAGCCACGCCTGCCGCCAGAAGCGGGTTTCGAAGCGCACCGCCAGTTCACCGCCCAGCCTGGTGCAGATGTGCGCTTCCGGCGCCTGCAGGCGCGCGACTTCGGGCCACGGCCCGGCAACCTCCGCCGCTTCCTCCAGCCGCGCGGAATACCCCGCCATGCCCTGTCCTTCGGACTTGAAAGTCTGCACCCAGCCGCGCCCCTCGCGCCTCACCCTGAGCGCCGCTCCGGCGCGCGCCAGGCGCCAGTCCGCGGTATCAAAATAGAGCGTGTGCAGCAGACGGCGCTGGGATTTGACTGCCGCCAGGAGCGGGTGCCGGCGCAGCCCGCCGGCGCCGGCAGGCAGCAGCAGCTTCAATTCGATTTCCATAGAGACGCAGCCGAAGACTCGGGAAGGTGGCAAGCTGGCACGGCCTTTTGCTAGCATGCGGCAAAACCTAATGCCATGAAAATACCCGCACCCGATCAACTCATCAATCGCGAACTAGGCATCCTCGAATTCCAGCGCCGCGTGCTCGCGCAGGCAGAGGATGCTGCCACTCCCCTTCTCGAACGCCTGCGCTTCCTGTGCATCGTCTCAAGCAACCTGGACGAATTCTTCGAAGTGCGGGTGGCGGGCCTGAAGGAACAAATCAGGGCCGGCATCGCCACGCCCTCGCCCGATGGCCTGGTGCCGCGCCAGGCCTTCCGCGCCGTGTCCCAACTGGCGCACGAACTGGTCGAGCGCCAATACCGGCTGCTCAACCAGGATCTCCTGCCGGCCCTCGCGCGCGAAAACATCCGCTTCATCCGCCGCACCCACTGGAACGAGGCGCAGGCGGCCTGGATCGCGGACTATTTTTTCCGCGAACTGATGCCGGTACTGACCCCCATCGGACTGGATCCCGCCCACCCTTTCCCGCGCGTGCTGAACAAGAGCCTCAACTTCATCGTCGAACTGACCGGACGCGACGCCTTCGGCCGCAATACCGGCATGGCGGTGGTGCAGGCACCGCGCGCGCTGCCGCGCTTCATCCGCATACCTGACGCGGTCGCGGGCTGCGAATACGGTTTCGTGTTTCTCTCGTCCATCCTGCACGCCCATGTGGGCGAGCTGTTCGCGGGCATGACGGTCGAGGGCTGCTACCAGTTCCGCGTCACACGCAATTCCGACCTCTTCGTCGACGAGGAAGAAACCAAGAACCTGCGCCAGTCCCTCCAAGGCGAACTGCCCCATCGCCATTTCGGCGCCG
>JAJXXS010000118.1 GCA_021780975.1 Pseudomonadota bacterium | reverse complement strand
CGACCGGCAGATCGGGGTACTCGATGACCGGCGTCACGGCTTAGGCATCAGGCAGATAAGCCGCCTCGTCGTAGCTTTCCAGCCAGCCTGGGCGGTAAACCGCCATGAGGGTGACGACCCCACCCGACAGAAAGGCTTCGGAAAAGGCCACCAGGATGTAGTAGGCAAGGTAGTTTTCCAGCAGGAATTCCAGGCTGTAGGCGCCGCCCAGAAACAGCGCCAGGCTCTCCGCCGCCCCCGCCAGGAGCACGCCTACGCCGGCACTGATGAAGCCCGATAGCATGAGGTAGACGAACAGGTGCTTGGGCAGGCGCCGTTGCGCGAAGGCGTGCACCAGGGCGGTGAAGCCGGCCGGCACGGCCACCAGGGCAAGGGTGTTGAGGCCGATGCTGTCCCAGGTGCCATGGCCGAAGGCGGCGCTCGCCGCCTGCACCAGCAGGCCGGCCAGCACGGCGCGGCTGAAGCCGAACATGAGCGTGAGCGCGGTGATGCCGAAGAGATGGAAATCCAGTCCCGGCCGTATTCCGGTGCGGACCTGCCACAGCGCCATGACTGCCACCGTGGCGCCGAGAAAGAGATTGGAGCGGCGGGCATCGAGCAGCTTGCGCCAGTCGCCGCTCTGCAGCCAGACGCCGAAAATGATGACCAGGCCTATCCACCCCAGGGTGAGGAGTTGGGGGTTGGGCAGCGTCGCGAGATCGGGCGGGTTCATGCGCGCAATTTTACCGGCAACTGAGCGCCTGGCTCAGAGCCAGTCGGTCAGCATGATGCCAATGCCCAGTCGGTTGATGCTGCGGTTGTAGTCGATGAGGCTTTCGCCGTAGCCGTTGAAGTACTGCACATAACCCTTCAGCCGGCGGGTGAGGGGGAAGCTGTAGTCCAGCTGCAGGGCGCCGCGGTTGGCGCGCCATCTGAGGTTGTCGTGCAAGGTGAGGGCGAAGGTCTGCTCATGCAGTTTGTAGGCGAGGAGCAGGCTGCCATAGCCAAGATAATCGGTGATGTCGGGGTTGTCGTCCGCGCTGGTGAGCCGCATCCTCTTCCACACCCGCAGCGCGCCGGCGAAATTGCCGCGCTGGAAGGCCACGGTGCCGACGATGCGGTTCCAACTGCGCGAACGCAGGCCGCCCTGGCCGTTGGATTGATGCACGAAGCCCAGGCGCAGCAGGGGGATGTCGAGCCCGAGTATGCGCAGGTCTGGCGGCCGATAACCTATTCCCACCTCGGGCTCGTAGTCGGTCTCGCGGAAAGGGCTGGAGACCTTGCCGTTGTAGGCCTGCCAGAAGGAGAGCTGGCTGTAGGCTGCGTAGAGGTCGGTGTTCCTGCCCAGCAGGCCGTGCAGCAGCTCGAACTGGAAGGAGATCTGGAACTTGACCTCGCTGCGCTCGGGTGGGAAGCCATAGCTGGGGTTGTCCAGGCGCGTTGAAGTGTAGCTCAGGGGCAGGATGTAATTGGGTTTGTAAGGTACGATGGCGAAGCGGTTGCCCTGCGCGGCCTGCTGATTTTCCAGGCGTCGGCTGAGCGCAGGCGGGGCGGCTTCCGCGCTGGCCGGCGTCGCTGGGGGCGGCCCTGCCAGGCTGTCGTAGCAGGCCAGGCGCTGGCTGTCGTTGGCGATGACGCGGCAGCCCTGCAGTGAAGCGGCAGCGGCAAGCGGGGCGCCCATCAAGAGGAGCAGGGCGCAGCTGTAGCGGAGATGGCGGGTCATGGGGGCGGGGCTTTTTCCTATCCTAGCGCAGTATGGGAAACCCGCCGCCGGGTGTTTGCGGTCCGGGTATACTCCGGGGGCTTTTCGCTATTGATAGACCCATGAAACTGGCTCTTTTCGACCTCGACAACACCCTGCTCGCCGGCGACTCCGATTTCGAGTGGGCGCAATTCCTCATCAGCCGCGGGGTGCTGGACCGCGAAGTGCATGAAGCGCGCAACATCGAGTTCTACGAGCATTACAAGGCTGGCACCCTGGACATCCATGCCTTTCTCGATTTCCAGCTCAAGCCCCTCGGGCGCCATCCGCGTGCCCAGTTGGAGGCCTGGCACAGGGAATACATGGCGGAGCGGATACGTCCGATGATCACGGACAAGGCGCGCGCGCTGGTGAGGAAGCACCAGGAAGATGCCGACCTGGTTGCCATCATCACCGCCACCAACCGTTTCGTGACTGCGCCCATCGCGCGCGAATTCGGCATCGAGAACCTCATCGCCACCGAAGTGGAGGAGATCGACGGCCGTTTCACCGGACGCGGCACCGGCATCCCCTGCTTCAAGGAGCACAAGATCACGCGCCTGGAGATGTGGCTGGCGGAGCGCCGCCTGCTGTGGGAGGACATCTCGGAAAGCTGGTTCTACAGCGATTCCCTCAACGACCTTCCCCTGCTGGCCAGGGTCAGCCATCCTGTGGCAGTGGATCCCGACGACACCTTGCGCGTCCGCGCCGCCGCCGCCGGCTGGCCCGTCATCAGCCTGCGTGCCTGAGGCGCGGGCGGCGCCGGGTATAATGCGCGATTGTTTCCGGGCCGTGACGGCAGCATGATTCGTCGTTTCATCCAGTCGGTATTTGGCAAGCGTGCCGCCAAACCCGCCCAAGCGAAGACATTCGGCAAAGGCGAGCATGGCATTGCGCGCGAGATGCTTTCCCCCTGTGCGCTCAAGGTTACGGAAACCCTGAGCGGGGCAGGCTATGCCGCCTTCGTCGTCGGCGGTGCCGTGCGCGACCTGCTGCTCGGCCGCGCCCCCAAGGATTTCGACGTCGCCACCAACGCGACGCCGGACCAGGTGCGCGCCTTGTTTCGCCGCAGCCGCATCATCGGGCGGCGCTTCAAGATCGTGCATGTCATGTGCGGGCGGGAAACCATAGAAGTCACCACCTTCCGCGCTTCCGGCAACGGCGCCGACGAGGAAGAGCGCCCGACCGATGCGCATGGCCGCATCCTCGCCGACAATATCTTCGGCACCCAGGCGGAAGATGCGGCGCGACGGGATTTCACCATCAACGCCCTGTATTACGATCCGGCGCGCGAGGAAGTCTGGGACTACCACGGCGGCCTCGCCGACTGCCGCGCGCGCGTCATCCGCATGATAGGTGATCCGGCCACCCGCTACCGCGAAGATCCGGTGCGCATGCTGCGGGCGGTGCGCTTCGCCGCGCGCCTTGAATTCACCATCGATCCCGCCACGCGCGCCCCGGTCGCCGAACTCGCGCCGCTCATGGGCAACGTGCCGCGCTCGCGCATGTTCGACGAGGCGCTCAAGCTGCTGATGTCCGGCCACGCCCTGCGCGCCCTGCACCAGCTGCGCGCCGAGGGGCTGCATCACGGGCTCCTGCCCCTGCTGGATACCATCCTGGACGACACCGCCGGGGAGCGTTTCATCCAGGCTGCGCTCGCCAATACCGACGCACGCATTCGCGCCGACAAGCCGGCCTCGCCAGGTTTTCTTTTTGCCAGTTTGTTGTGGCCGCAGGTGCTGCGGCGCTGGCAGGCGGCCAAGGACGCCGGCGAACACGCGATGCCAGCCCTGTTTGCCGC
Source organism: Pseudomonadota bacterium (assembly GCA_021780975.1). Lineage (GTDB taxonomy): Bacteria > Pseudomonadota > Gammaproteobacteria > Burkholderiales > Thiobacillaceae > JAJXXS01. The sequence goes on along the minus strand of JAJXXS010000118.1, from coordinate 6,587 downwards.
CGCCGACGAGGCCCTGGAGGCGCAGCGCGAGGCGCTCGCCATCCCGCGCCGCTTCGACGGCATGATGAAGGAAATCTGGGCCTTGCAGCCGCGCTACGAACAGCGCGGCGGCCAGCGTCCCTACCGTTTGCTGGAGCATCCGCGCTTTCGCGCCGGTTACGATTTCCTGCTTCTGCGCGCCGAAGCCGGCGAAGTGGCGGGCGAACTGGGCGACTGGTGGACCCGCTTTCAGGAGGCTGACGAGGCCGAACGGGCGGCCATGCTGGTGCGCGACGAGGAGACCAAGCCGCGCCGCCGGCGGCGGCGCAAGAAGCCGGCCGGCCGCGCTGCCGCCGACGAGGCGGACAGCAGCAGCACGGACAGCGCCGCGGCATGACGGTGGTGGCCTATATCGGGCTGGGGGCCAACCTGCAGGACCCGGTCGCGCAGGTGGAGAACGCCTTGGCCGAACTGGGCGCTTTGGGACACAGCCGCCTGCTGGCCCGCTCGCGCCTGTATCTGTCGGCGCCCGTGGGGTATGACGGACAGCCGGACTTCGTCAATGCCGTCGCCGCGCTGGAGACGAGCCTTTCGCCGCGCGCGTTGCTGGAAGAGCTTTTCCGCATCGAACAGCAGCATGGCCGCGAGCGCCATTTCAAGAACGCGCCGCGCACCCTCGACCTGGATTTGCTGCTGTACGGCGCTGCGCGTTTCCACGAGCCGGGGCTTACCCTGCCGCACCCGCGCATGCATGGCCGCGCGTTCGTGCTGCGGCCCCTGGCGGAAATCGCCCCCGGGCTCAGCCTGCCCGGCCTCGGGGGGCTCGGCGCGCTGCTCGACGGCGTTGCGGAGCAGGCGGCCCGCCCGCTTGAGCCCCCCATTCACAGCGTCGCCGGGGCGCGACCATGAGCCTGGCGCGCTTTCGCTATCTGGTGGTGGAGGGGCCCATCGGCGCCGGCAAGACCAGCCTGGCCAGGCGGCTGGCGGAGCATCTGGGCGCCGACACCCTGATGGAAAGCGCGGCGGACAACCCGTTTCTGCCGCGCTTCTACCAGGACCCCAAGCGCTATGCGCTCGCGACCCAGTTGCATTTTCTGTTCGATCGCGCGCGCCAGGTCAAGGAACTGGCGCAAGGCGACCTCTTTCGCCACGCGCTGGTGGCCGATTTTCTGCTCGACAAGGACAAGCTGTTCGCCCAGCTCAACCTGGATGAGGACGAGTACCAGCTCTATGGGCGCGTGTTCGATGACCTCAGCCTGCATGCCCCGGCACCCGATCTCGTGCTTTATCTGCAGGCGCCGATCGAGGTTCTGCAGGCGCGCATACGGCAGCGCGGCATCGATTACGAACGCGGCATGAACGCCGATTACCTGCGCCGTCTCGTGGCGCTCTACAGCGAATTCTTTCATCATTACGATGCCGCGCCGGTGCTCATGGTGAACAGCGAGAATCTCAACTTCGTGACGCAGACGGAGGATTTCGAATTGCTCCTGGAGCGCATGGACAAGATGCGCGGCGCGCGCGAATTCTTCAGCAAGGGCAGCGCATGAATCAGCACACGCTGCGCAGCCTGCAGGCAATGAAAGGGGAAGGCGAGAGGATCGCGGCCCTGACCTGCTACGACGCCGGTTTCGCGCGCCTGCTCGACAGCGCCGGGGTGGACGTCGCCCTGGTGGGGGATTCGCTGGGCATGGTGGTGCAGGGGAGGGATTCCACCCTGGCGGTCACGCTTGAGGACATGGCTTACCACACGGCCTGTGTGGCGCGCGGTCTTGCGCGCGCCTTTCTCGTGGCCGACCTGCCTTTCGCCAGCTACCAGGTCTCGCCGCGCCAGGCCTACCGCTCGGCCGCGCGCCTCATGGCCGCGGGCGCGCACATGGTCAAGCTGGAAGGCGGCGCGGTGATGGCGGAGACGGTGGCTTTTCTGGTGCAGCGCGGCATCCCGGTATGCGCCCACCTGGGCCTGCTGCCGCAGTCGGTGCACCAGCTCGGCGGCTATCGCATGCAGGGGCGCGACGAGGAAGGCGCGCGCCGGCTGCTGGAGCACGCCCGCTTGCTGGAGGAAGCCGGCGCCGGCCTCATCGTCCTGGAAGCCGTCCCCGCAGCGCTCGCGGCAGAGATCACGCGGACACTGATGATTCCCACCATAGGGATAGGCGCCGGCGCCGACTGCGACGGCCAGGTGCTGGTGCTGTACGACGCGCTCGGCCTGTATGCCCAGCCGCCCAGGTTTGCGAAGAATTTCCTCGCCGGCGCGGCGGACATGCAGGCTGCGGTGGCCGAGTATGTGCGCCAGGTGAAGGCCGGCGAATTTCCCGATGCGAGCCACATCCTGGCTTGAGCAGCGCCTTATGATGTCGATTTCCATCCTGCGGCGCCCGGCGCCGCTGCCCTGCCGCCATGCACATACTGGCTGGCCCCGCTGAACTCGGCGCCTGGCGCGCCGCGCAGGGCGAGGTGGCCTTCGTGCCTACCATGGGCAACCTGCACGCCGGGCATCTGCGTTTGGTGGAGGAGGCGCGCAGGTATGCGCCGGCGGTGATCGCCAGCATTTTCGTCAACCCGCTGCAGTTCGGCGCAGGCGAGGATTACGAGCGCTATCCGCGCACCTGGGAGAACGACTGCGCCAAGCTCGCCGCGGCAGGTTGCGATGCACTGTTCGCCCCGGCCGTGGAAGACATGTATCCGCAGCCCCAGACCTGCTTCGTGGCGCCGCCGCCGCTGGCGGACGAATTGTGCGGCGCGTATCGGCCGGGGCACTTTCGCGGCGTGCTTACCGTGGTACTCAAGCTGTTCAATCTGGTGCGGCCGCAGACGGCGCTGTTCGGCACAAAGGACTACCAGCAGCTTGCGCTTGTGCGCGCCATGGTGGAGCAGTTTGCGCTGCCGATTGCCATCGTCGGCGTCGACACCGTGCGCGCCGACGATGGTCTTGCCCTGTCTTCGCGCAACGGCTATCTGAGTGCCGCGGAACGCGCCGAGGCACCGCGCCTCTACCAGACCTTGGCGGTTCTGGCGGAAAGGCTGCAGGCCGGAGAACGCGATTTTCACCGGCTCGAACAGGACGCGGCAGCGGCCTTGACGGGCGCGGGCTGGAAGGTGGATTACGTCGCCGTGCGCGAGGCCGGGACGCTCGCCGCCGCGCGCGTGCAGGGCGGCAGGTTCGTCGTCCTCGCGGCGGCCTGGCTGGGCAGCACGCGCCTCATCGACAATCTGGAAACCGCCGGCCCCTGATCGCCTTATAATAGGGCCATCATAGGCAGGCAACAGCCGCCGCTAGTCCAGCACGGAATATTCCCATGACCCGAACCATGTTGAAATCCAAGCTGCACCGGGTGCGGGTTACCCACTCGGAGCTGCATTACGAGGGCTCCTGCGCCATCGACCTGGATTTGCTCGAGGCCGCCGACATCCGTGAGTACGAGCAGATCCAGATCTACAACGTCAGCAACGGGGCGCGCTTCACCACGTATGCGATCGCGGCCGAGCGCGGCTCCGGACTCATTTCCGTCAACGGCGCCGCGGCCCACAAGGCCGCGCCGGGCGACATCGTCATCATCGCCAGCTACGCGCAGTACAACGAGCTTGAACTTGCGCGTTATCATCCCAAGCTGGTTTACGTGGACGGAAACAACGCCATTACCGATGAGCGCAGCGCCATTCCGGTGCAGGCGGCCGGCTGAAGGCGGAACGCCCTCCTATCCCACCCAGGCGTGGTCCAGCACATCCAGGCGCAGGTTTTCGCTGACGCTTGCGCCGTTGGCGGAGATGTTGAGGGTCACCACTCGGGCGCCGGCATCGGGAAAGCGCAGTTCCTGGGTATAGACGCCGGGCAGGGATACCTCCGCCTCCCCCAGCACATGGCCCGCGGCATCGGTGATGCTGCAGGAGGCCTTGCCGCTGCCGTCCACCCAGGCCTGGATGCGGAAGGGCTCGTTGGGCAGGCGGCGGTACACCTGGGGATCGCGGTTGGCGTTGTATTGCAGGTTGTTGAGCTTCAACAGCTTGACCAGTTTTTTCATGGGGTTTCCTGCGGCGGAACAAAAGCCGAATAAAATCGTCGGGTATTCAGCATGCGCTGATTTGCTGATGGTGGAATGAAATTATAGGTACAAGTTCCCGCCCATGTCCGAACCTGATCTGGCTGCCATCCTCAACCATGCGGACGCCGAGATTCGCGCCCTGGAAGATCGTCTTGACGACGGCGCCGGGCTGCCTGTCGGAGCGACGGTGGATGTCGCGCAGGCTGTCGCCAAGCGCCTGATCAAGGGCTATCTTGGCGCTGCCACCGACAAGCCCGTGCCGCAGGAGTCCGCGGATCTCCTCACGCTATGGAAACTGCTGGTAAAGGGTGATCCCAGCTGGAACACCATCCGCGACAACTGCCGCGAACTGGTCTATTACCGCAACTGCCTGGACGCGGGGCGCCCGGATGCGTTGCCGCGCGAACCGGCCAGGATGGCGGTGCGCACCACACGCCATCTGCATCTCTTCATCAAATCCCGCTGCGAGCAGGAAGGACGCCTATGAGATTCCTCATGCGGCGTTTGCGATGTGCGCGCGACATCCTGTTGGCGCCGCCGCAGGGCGATGATGTCCCTTATGGCGCGGCTCGCGTGCCATGTGCGGCGTTGCTTCCAAGTCGCGCGATGGCGTGAGCTTCTACGCCCCGAAGGATTTTGACCGGCCCCTGAGCTCCGACGTGCGCGCGGCGCCCGCTCATTATGACGACGGCGGTGACGAGCGCTTCCTCATGGTGGATACGCGCATGGCGGTGAAGGAGGCGGTCGATGCGGGCGTGCATCCCTGCTGCCTGACTCCGGATGGGGGCTGGACGGAGTACCTGCCGCGCGTATCCGGCGCCGGCCATTATCTGGTTCTCGACCGGCTGGAAGCGCTGCCGCAGAAGCGGCCGGAAATACACCTGCGTCCGCGCCGATGAGCCGCGCACGTTTCATCGCCGCCGCGCGCTACCGCCGCCCCATGTACGGCAGCAATCACCCGCTGGCCATTCCGCGCGTTTCATTGGCGCAGGATCTCATCGCTGCCTACGAGGCCCTCTCCGCGGAGGAGTTCGTGGCGGCGCGCAAGGCTGGCGATAGCGAACTGCAATGGTTTCACACGCCGGATTACGTGAGCGCATTCAAGCGCGCCGAGGCGCTTGGCCGGGTTGCGCCGCAGGCGCGCGCCCGCCATGCGCTGGGAACCCTGGAGAACCCATATTTCTCCGGTTTCTTCACCACCCCGGCGACGGCCGCGGGTGCCTCCATCCAGGCCGCCGAGATGGTGCTGGAGGGCTATGTCGCCTTCAATCCGGCCGGCGGCATGCATCATGCGCAGCCGGACCGCGCCCGGGGTTTCTGCTTCTTCAACGATCCCGTCCTCGGCATCCTGCGGCTCAAGCAGGCCGGTTGGCGGGTGCTTTACGTGGACATCGACGCCCATCACGGGGATGGCGTCGAGCAGGCGTTCCTGCACGACGCGGATGTCTTCACCTTGTCTCTGCACATGGATACCGCCTACGCCTACCCGCATGGCGGTGGGCGTTTCGAGGACAGTGCGCCGCAGGCCGGCTACACCAGCCTCAATCTGCCGCTGCCGCGCGGCACCACGGATGCGGAGTATCGTCTGCTGTGGAACGAGGTTTTTCCGCGCGTCCTGGACCGCTTCCGCCCCGATGCCGTCGTGCTTCTCGGCGGTGCCGACGCCATCGCCTTCGACCCCCTGGGCAAGCTCGCGCTGACCACCCAGGGCTGGCTTTCCCTGTGCGCGGACGTGCTTGCCGGCGCGCCGCGTCATGCCGATGGCACGGCCCGTTTGCTGGTGACGGGCGGGGGCGGCTATCATCCGCTCGTGGTGGCGCGGGCGTGGACCGGGTTGTGGGGCCTCATCTCGGGGCGCCAACTGCCGGCGGAGCTGCCCTCCGCAGGGGCCGCCGCGTTGCGCGGCAGCGGCTGGGACCTCGATGAGGACGCGGCGCACTTCGCGCAGTTCTTCGCCAGCCGCCTCGACGCCGCGCCCCGGCCCGCGCCGCCGCGCCCGCAGGTCGTGCGCCTCGCGCAGGCCGTGGCGGGCCATCCCTACCTCCGACACGCATGAGCACACTCGCATCCGGCCGCGCCACCACCCTGGGCACCCAGCGCTATATGGAGCGTTACGGGGCGAACTTTCCCGTCTCCCATTACAGCGATTTTCTCCATCTGCATTACAAGCTGTCCTCGCTCGGCATCGGCAGCTTTCCTGGCGCTGCCAGCGATGCCGTGGACGCGGCCTACGCGGCCGTCGTCGAACGGGCGGCGCTCGCCGGCATCAATGTCTTCGACACCGCCGCGCATTACCGCTACGGTCGCTCGGCGCGCGCGCTGGGCGAGGGGCTGCGTCGCGCGCTGGCCAAGGGCGTGGCGCGGGAGGGGCTGTACGTCGTTTCCAAGGGCGGCTTTCTCACTTTCGAGCAGGGGCCGCCCGAAGATTTTCCCTCTTGGTTTCAAAGCGAGATCGTGGCGCGCGGCCTGGGCACGGCGGACGATCTCACCCAGGCACATCTGCTCTCGCCGGCCTATCTGGATCGCCAGATCGATCAGTGCCGCGAGGCGCTCGGGCTCGCCACT
>JAJXXS010000311.1 GCA_021780975.1 Pseudomonadota bacterium | reverse complement strand
GGTCAACCTGACGACGTTGGCGCCGGACATCGTGGCTGCCATCCTCGATGACGCCATGCCCAACCACGTCACGCTGTTCGACCTGGCGGTTGACCCGCCGGCGCTGTGGGAAGACCAACGCGCCAGGCTCAGGTAAGCGCGCAGAGGCGTCGGGCGGGATCTGATTGCTCCCTCCGACGACCTTGTCCCCTCCGGGTAGGCAATGCCGCGATCCAACCGCTTGAACGGTCCGCGCATAACCCGTTGATTTGAAAGGGTGCCGGACAGGCCCCCTGCGGACTTCCGGCCTTTGGCGGAGAGCGAGGCCGGAGAGAAGAATGGCGTGGAGAGAGCGAAAGGTGGCCAAGAACGGGCCAGATGGCGAACCGGCGAAGTCCGCAGGTATCCGCATGAACCCGCGCAAACACGCGGGAACTGCCGCTAACAGACGAGAAAAAGCCCCAACTGAGAACAGTTGGGGCTTCAATAGTGGTGGGCCGGGGTCTCCATAACAGCGTTTGTAAGTTATTGATTATGCATGCACTGAACGTGTAAAAACACCCAAAGTTACTCCTTTTGCTCCGGTCCAAGTGTCAAACAGGGAACACAACAAGAAAAATAGAAATCAATGAAACACCTGCGTTTCTCTGCAACGCAACGCTACTTGTTGTCATTGCACAGCATTTTGTGCTAGGCTTTGCTTTGAATTAAGCATTTGTTCTATCCTGTCCTGTCTTAATGCGCCCTGCCCTAAAAAATAGGCTGCAACTCGCCGCGTTTCTGCGCCTGCGCCAAGCGAAGGCGAGGTACTGGGCCGCGCGTGACGAGTATCAGGAAAGGCTTTATCAGAGTTTGGAGGACGGCCAACCTGCAGCGCAGCGGCGGGCCGTGGCGCGAGCAAAAAACACAGTTCGGGGCCTTGACGGAGCTCTGCGCCGGGCGGCTGCAGCCTGCCAATTAGGGGTCAGCAGCCGTGCTCGCCGCAGGCGAGGCGAACGCGCAACCCGCGGGGCGGGCAGCTTGGAGGCACTGTGGGCGGCTGGGGGGCTGGAGGCCGGCTCGGCTGGTGATTCCTCGCCCTCTCAATTGGCTGCTGCTGATGATAATAATGACTTGGATCTGAGGAAGCTTGGGACGCTTGGGACTGCTGGAGCTGGGGCGCGCTGTATCGCGCCCCAGCGGCCACCTGCGGCCCCCAGCGGCCGCAGCCTCCCCACTCACTGCCTCACCCCCCGCCTGGTCGCCCAGCGCCCCCAAGCCGCCCGCCACGCGCGGGCCGGCATAATCGTTATTTGATTATTTCAGAATAATCATTTAATCACCCCTAAAAGCCGCCCGCGCACTGCGCCAGGCGGCTTTTTTGCGCCCATTTTCAGCCGCTACGTGCAGGGCAAATAATCAATAAAAAACGCGCTCCATTATTTACTCAACGGAGTACAAAATGATTATTGAAAAACAACAACTTTATAAAGCGGACGAAGCCGCTGAATTTCTCCGCTTGTCGCGATTTACAATTTTCAGACTTGCGAAATCAGGGCAAATTCCAACTGTCAAACTTGGCGGGAGGAATATCCGATTCAAAGGCGACGACCTTCTGAAAATCGCGGGTTTTCAAGAAAACAAGGAGGCTGCGAAATGATCGACCTCTCTGATTTTCATCCTGCAGTTATTGAAGCTGCCAAAATCGCCCGCCGCCGCCCTGATTTGAAAATGCTTGGGGCCATGGCGGAACGGTGCGAAATTCAGCTCAAATTTGGCCCGCCCTGTCCATGGAGGATTATTGTCAGCGCGGCGTTTCAGAGAAAACGTGACGCCAGACGATTTGGCAATTATGCGCCGAAAGGAATTTATGCAGTCCCGGACGATTATATGGAGAATGGAAGTGACTTCTTGGAAAATCGTGCAGTCGATAACGCCGATCCACTTGAAATTCTGCTTGCATTGGAATCTGCCGCCGAGAAAATGGAGCAAAGAGAATGGCAAAATCTTGCAGACAAATGCGACAAGCGCGAAAAGATTTTCCAATTATCAACGGCTGAACTCGCGGCAAAAACTGGATTAACCAAGCGTGCGATCCAATACCAAAGAAAAAAGCTTCTCCAGCGCATCGATTTTGAGCCGCCAAATTCAGAAAAGTTGGCGGCTGATGCAGAAAATAGAGTTAATTCAGCTCAACTGCAACTGTGGGGGTAAACCATGGACAAACTGATTTTTCCCCATAGTTTCTCGCAGGCCGATAAGGATTTTCTGAAAGCCGAATTCTGTGATTTGCGATTATCTGAAACCCAAGCTCAGGAGGTCATTTATGAGACCATGGCCAGAATCGAGATGCGCCATTTTTTTATAAAAGGCCCCGCGCGTTATTGCGCCGCCCTGGCCAGAATGGCGGCGGTTGGCAAATTCACTTTAAACCTCGGGGTGAAAATAAAAATTCGGATCGAGAACCCCGACCCTAAAACTGAATTTACTCTGAAAGACGGCGCTCGTTTCGTTGAAACCAATAATCAATCAGTTTGGGTCTATGAGCATGGCATCGCGCATCGGCTGGATTGGGCTGAAGCCTCCTTGCCAAAATCTATTTTCAAGACTGCAATTTCGGAGGGCAAATTCCAGCCTATCTAAATTTCGCACCCGTGGGACTGGTCTTGCCAGTCCCACATTCAGGAGAAAATAATGCGCATCAAAATTGTTGGAAAAATCACAATGGAGAGGATTTTAGCCGCGCTCCATGATATTTATCGCCGACTGCCAGAGAATGTCAGTTTCAAAACTGCAAATATTTATCTCAACTTCGAAGATGAAAAAGGAAAGAATTGGTTTTTCACCCACGAAGGCCAGGTCGTCGATTTGGTTTTATTTGATCCTGACTCAGCAGAAGGAACCCCCAACCCTCCCCCTGAAACCCGCAGGAAAAACAAAGCCGCCGCGAAACTCAGCGACATCGACCAGAAACCCGATGAGCCGAGTCAGTCCGTAAACCCTCCCAAAACCCTACATTAAAGGATCGATGCCATGAAAAAGGATACCTCCCCCAAGCCCGCGCAAGGCTATACCCAGCCCACGAAGGGGCATATTTTGCACCTAGCATTTTCGTCGGTCGTCTTCGGCCTCTGGGTTTCTCTAATACTCAGCGTCACCTTCGCGTGGGACTGGTGGCAGCTCGCGTCCAACGGAACTCCGCTCCCTCAATATTCTGGTTTTTATAAATTCGTGCCAGCAGCGCAACTTTTGTTGGTGATTTCAGGTGGCGTTGTTTCTGGAAATTTGTATTTCGACTTGAAGCGCAAATTACGGCAGCCGGCAGAATATTAGCCGAACTTGGCGGCATAAGAGCCCGCATGACGCGGGTAAAAGCCGCTGCGCGGCCCGAGCCTTGAAGCCGCGCAACATTATCCGAAAAGTATCTTTTTACTCTGGCCGTGCACCCTTGGGTGCACTCCTAAAAGCAGCAAACATGACGCATGTGCCCTGCTTCCCCAAACCCCACGCTAAGCCCTTGATATCACAAAGGTACTCGCAGTACCGGCAACCCCTGCACTTCGGTACCGGATGCATCGAGAGGACCACGATAGGTCATGCAGATGCTGGGTACCGCGAGTACCCAGCATGCGACGTTCCGCGCTGGATTTCGCACCTGTGTGTCTGTCATTTCGGAGGCCGATCGGGCCGCCTGGAAGGAGTATGAAATGCCGCAAGTGAAAATTACCGTCGATGAATCGCAATATGCCCGCCTGAAGGAATCGGCGGATGCAGACGGTTTGCCGCTGGCCGTTTACTGTCGGGGGTTAATTTTGAGTTCTCAGTCTTTAGCCGAGATCGGGAATGCCATCGCAGAGGCGCGAGATACGGTGATCGAAACGCATAAAGCAGACTTGTCGAAAGTAGCAACTTTTTTGGCCGAGCGAATCGGCGCAACGAAATAAGGAGAATGCCATGGAAAAGTTATTTGCAAAACTTGTCGATTCGATTGGCCGACTCGGCGCAATCCTTGTGTCTGGAATTGGAATTTCATTCGGAGCATGGTTCGTTTCGTCATTGTTTTTCGGAAGCGCCGGAACTCAAATCGGCGCGATTTTCTTTTTTATCGGACTGATCGGAACGGGCTATTTGATTTGGGACGCTATTTTCTATAGACCTACGGCAGCGCATAACCCCCACCTGCGCGGGGCAAAGCTCGTCGGCGGCGATGATCTCATTTCCATGATCCGCGCCGAGGCAAAGTCGTGCGATATTGAAATCGCGCACGTTCCCGTCCCATATGAGATTGAAAATCGTGGATTCCTCTTTTCCGGTGCGCCTGGCTCTGGCAAATCGGTCGCGGTAACCAATATGCTCGATATTATCGCGACGCGCGGGCGCGGTGACCGTTGTTTCATCGCCGACCGTCAGGGGGTGTATTGCGAGCGGTTTTTCGGGAGCAGCGAAGACGGAGAAACAACGAATGACGTTATTCTGAATCCGCTCGATGCGCGTTCCGTGGCTTGGTCGCCACTTGCCGAGATTCAAGGTGAATGGGACTGCGAAGGAATTTCGCAGTCTATGATCCCCGATGCGCAGGGGGAATCTGGCGAATGGAATAAATATGCTCAGGCCGTGATTGGTGCGATTTTGCGCCACTGCTGGAAATACGGCCTTGACAATGCTGAGATTTATCGTCTTGCCGTGATTGCAGATATTCCAGAGCTTCGCAAAATAGCGGAAGGAACTGCCGCCGCTGGATTGCTGGCAAAAGGCAACGAGAAAATGTTCGGGAGCGTGCGTGGCATCGTCAGTACTTACCTTTCTCCCTACCAATACCTTTGCCCCGGCGCTGGCCGCGAAGCGTTTTCCATCAAATCATGGGTCCAGAGTGGCAAGGGATGGGCATTCTTCAATTATCGTGGCGACCAGCGCAAAGCTCTTGCGCCACTCATCGCTGCATCCATCGACATTTTCAATGCTGGGGTTATGTCCCTCAGCCCCGATGAGCACGGCCGCCGCGTCTGGCTTATCGCGGATGAATTCGCATCGCTTGGACGGGTGGGTTCCATGGAAGACTTTTTGACCAACGCCAGAAAACAAGGGGGCGTTGCAATTCTCGGGATGCAGTCGATTTCCCAAGTTTGGGCTGTATATGGGCGAGAAAATGCCCAATCCATGCTTTCGAGCATCGGCACATGGACAGTTCTACGCACGCCCGATGCCGACACCTCTGAATATCTCTCTCGTTTTCTTGGCGACCACCAGGTGATGCGCATCGTGAACAGCGGCGGAAGCAACGAAGGTCCGCAGGGCTCAAGTTCTCACAATAATTGGTCGCAGCAGTATCAAAATGAGCGAATCGTGATGCCTTCCGAGCTGCAAAATTTGCCGAACCTCGACGGTTTTCTGAATCTTGCTGGCCATTACCCTATCTGCCCGATTCGCCTGCCGATTCCTCAGCCCGCCCCGGATGTGGTGAATGCCGCATATGTGCAGCGTGATGAATGGGTTCAGCCTGGAAATGCCGTTGCCACAGATGACAACCGGGACGATCAAGCCCAGGAGCCAGAAAAGCAGGATGAGGAAGTAACTTCAGACGCCGCGCCGCTGCAGGTTTCTGCTGTCTCATCCCCGAATACCTGCCCGAACTGCGGCTCGGAAACGGGCGAACAAGACAAATTCTGCGCGGGATGCGGCCACCGCCTTACCCCCCCTGAAAACCCCGCGCCCGTCGATACCCAGGCGGCAATAAGCGCATTGCTGAAACTCTAAGAGAGAGGCGAACCATGATCAGCAAAGGCGACATTGGCAGCGCGGCCGGGACGGCCGCCTACCACACCCAAAAATCGGAAGTGGTGGAGTATTACGCTGGCGAGCCCATCCCGAGCGGATGGGGTGGGCGCGGGGCGGATTTCTACCAAGTGGGCGGCGGCAACACGCTTGCAGACGCCGGAGCCGTGGACGAGAAGATGCTGCAAAACGTCCTGGAAGGCTGGGTGCGCGACGCGGACGGCGAGGTGCGGCAGCTCGGCCGCAAAGGCCCCGGCGGCGAGTGGGAGCACCGCGCCGGCTGGGACTTCACAGTGGCCGCTCCCAAGTCCGTATCGATCATTTCTGAGGTTTTCGGCCGCGACGACGTGCGCCAAGCGCACGAACGGGCCGCGCACGCCGCCATGCGTTTCTTAGAAACGCACGGCGCCCAGACGCGCATCGCCGGTGAGCACGTTGAAACCGGCAACCTACTCTATGCGCACTTTTCGCACAGCAACAGCCGCGAACTCGACCCACAAAGCCACACCCATTTCCTGATCTGCAACACCACGTTCGATGAGACGTCCGGGCGCTGGTACTCGCTTTCGAATGAAAAACTCTTCGAGCTTCGCGCCACAGCCGATGCGGTCTACAAAAACGAGCTTGCCCATGCTCTTCAAGGCATGGGCTACCGCCTTGACGTGGACGGCGCCGGCGGCTTTGAAATCGCGGGCTTCACTTCTGAACAACTCGCCGAATTCTCCGAACGGGCCGCCCAGATCGATGAATGGTTGCAGCAGCACGGCATCGATCCCGAAACCGCGAGCTACCAGGCCCGCCTGACTGCTTGCCTGGACACCCGGCAGGGCAAAGAGGAAGCCGAGGGAGCGGAAGCCCAGCGCGAGCAGTGGCAGGAGCGCGCCGCCCGAGTCGGGATCGTTGAACCCCGGCGCGACGCAGCGCTCGCGCGGGAAGCCCGCGCCGAATCGACCGCCCAGGCCGCCCGCGCGGCCGTCGCCAAGGCCCTTGCCCACATCACCGAGCGCGAATCAGCATTCCGCACGAAAGACCTGTTCTCATCCGCCGCGACATTCTCAGAAGGCCGGGCCGATCAAGCCGCGCTTGAAAAGGAGATCGAGGCCCGCACCCGTGCTGGCCAGATCATCACGCGGGAAGACGGCAAACTGACCACCGCCGAGATGGTCAAGGCCGAGCAGTGGATGGCTGGCCGGATTGAGGCCGGCAAGGGCGAGCACGCCGCCGTGATGACCAAAAGCGAATTCTCCGCTGCCCTATCAAATTTCGAGGCACGCAAGGGCTTCGAGCTGACCCCAGACCAGCGGGCCGCCGCCGCAATGATCCTGACGGCCGGCGACACCTTTCAGGGCGTACAAGGTCTCGCCGGCACCGGCAAAACCACGATGCTCGAATTCGTGCGCGAAGCCGCTGAAGCCAAGGGCTGGAAGGTCGTAGGGTTCTCCAATGGTTCCGAGCAGGCCGCCAAGATGGAGCAGGAATCCGGCATTGCGAGCACGACGACAGCCCGGCATTTGATCGACGAAGGCCAGGCTGGGCGCGACGCCGATCTCGCCCGTCGTGCGCTCGAAACGCACGATCTCGGCAAAGCCGATCTCAAGCGCATCCAGAGACTGGTCGGCACGCAGGCTGAATTCGATTCGCAAGGCCGCCGTTACCTTGTAACCGCCGCCGGCGAGGTGTACGCCACCAGCCTCTACAAGCCAGCCAGCCGCGAGCTGGAATCCGCCAATCTCAATCACTTGGGCCTGACCTCGACCAAGTACGTCATCACCGACGACGGCCAGGTGTTCAAACAAGGCGGCACACTCGGCAGTGAAACCGCCGGAGCGGCGCACCGGCAAATCTCTGAGCTGCTTGGCCACACGGCGGGCCGGGTCGCGGGCGTGATGCTCAAAGATGCCGAGAACTGGCGTCCGGCGAACATCGCCGAGACGCTGGCCGTGCGCGGCGAGCTGGCCGTGCGCGACATGCGCGCACGGAGCCAGGAAGTCGAAGCCTTGCGCGTCCAGGCCGAGCGCGGCGGCCAGGTGCGCGAGTTGAGGATCATGGACGAAGCCAGTCAGTCCGGCCAGCGTGAATTCAATCGGGTGATCGAGGCGGCGGAAGCGGCGGGCGCGAGGGTCGTTTTTCTCGGCGACAAGCTCCAGCATCAAGCCGTGGAAGCGGGCCGGGCGTTCGAAAAAGCCCAGGCCGTGCTGCCCCAGGCTGAGCTGGGCCGCGAATCGATCCGCCGCCAGACCACCGACCACATGAAAGCCGCCGTGTCCCAAATCCTGGACCGTCAGCACGGCCAGGCGCTGCGCGCTCTGGAAACCCGCGAGTCCAGCCCGGCGCAAGACGCCATCCGCGCCAAATATGAAGGCCGGGCACTCACTCCCAAAGAGCAGCAGACGATGCGCGAGCAATTGCGCGACGCAGCCAAGCAGGACAACAAGGCGGTGATTCAGGCGCTCGCGAAGGACTATGCAGGCATGACCCCGCAGGAGCGCCGCGAAACCCTGGTCCTCACCGCGACCAACACGGACCGCGAGGCCATCAATACCGCGATCCGCGACCAGCTCAAGGCACGCGGTGATCTGGGCGACGGCAAAACCATCCAGACCCTTGACAAGCTCGATCGGAGCGAGGCGCAGACCCGGCAGGCAGCGAGCTACCAGAAAGGCGAGGTCGTCAAGTTCGGCGCCAACTACAGGAGCCTGGACGTTCGCAAGGGCGAGACCGGGACGGTCGTTCGCACCGATGCCCGCCACAACACCGTGGCGCTGCGCATGGAAGACGGGCGCGAAGTCATCGCACGGACCGACAAGGCCAGGATGCAGAGTTACCAGGCCGCGCCGCGCGAGTTCTCGGCAGGCGACCGCGTGCGCTTCACAGAAAACCAGCAGAACGACCGCGTGAGCTACCGCAACGGACAGACCGGCACGGTCGAAAAGATCGACGGCGACCGCATGGCTGTGAAGCTGGACAACGGCAAGCAGATCGAGGTCGATACCAAGGCGTATCGCACGATCGAGCACGCCTATTCCACCACCAGCCACGCCGCTCAAGGCCAGACGGTCAAGCAGGTTTTCATCCACCACAACGTGGAGGCCGGGCGGCATGGCGACCGCGAGAGCTACGTCAACATCACCCGAGCGCGGGAAGACGCCCGCGTTTACACCCAGGACGCGGCCAAGGCTGAGCGCCAGGCCGGCGTCGAACTTCAAAAGGAAGAAGCCATGATCTCGAAGAAACCCCACGACCATCAAGCCGACCTCGACGCCGCCCGCCAGGCGAGCGAGCGCGAGACCATCGAAGACCGCCACGAGCAGGAAACCGAGCGGCGCACCGGCGAGCGCGAACAGCCTGCCGCCGAACGTGACATCGAGCACACGGACACCGAGCGCGAGGCGCAAGCCCGGCAAGCCGAGCAGGCGAATCCCGAAGCCGAGCACAGCCGCAGCGAGGCAGCCGAGCACATCATCGATACGCCCGAGCTGGAGCGGTAGGAATTTCGCACCTGCGGGATGGTAAGTGCGGGGGCAACCCCGCATCCATCCAGGAGCAAGACCATGAAGCGCAAATCTCTGCCAATGCCGCCCGCCTACGCAACCCTTGGCCCACGGCCGCAACCCGGCCAACCCATCACTGCACTGCAACAACTCTATGCAGAGCAGCGCGAGCAAGAGCGACGCGAAATCGAGCGGCGCGCAGCGCAGGATTTGCACCAGTTTCTCAACCGCATCATCGCCCGTATCCGGGCGGAAAGGAGCAGTCAATGAAGCAATTCATCCAATCCATGCGCGGCCCCATGTCGTGGGCTGCGCTCGGGGGTCTAGCCCTTGGCGCTGGCGTGACGCAGACCATCGAAGGCGCTCTGTGGGGCGTCCTGGTCGGTGCCGGGTCTGTCGTGGTCATCACCCTGATCCGCAACCGCGTTCGCGCTGCTCGCCCGGAGTAATTCATGCACCACCTCAACATCGCCCACATGATCGTGTCCAGCCTGATTCACGGGCTGGTCTATGCCGCGATTTTCAAAGTCTTCCGCAACATGAGCCTGGGTGAGGCTATCGCTGTTACGGCCGCTGGCATCGGCCTGATCTGGCTCACCGCACGCTTATTGCGCCGACGCTGAACATACCTGTCCGTTCAACTCCTGCGGCGCAAGCCGCTTACCCCGCTTCGGCGGGGATTTTTCATCGCAAATACAGAAATCCGTAAACCAGCCCGTGGACAAGTGACGCGCAAGCCAAGGGGTTGCTCACTTGCCCACCGGCTGTTTGCATCAAATAAAGTTCTATCCTAAAAAGTCGGCAAGTTATTGATCTGAATAGACTGCGTCTCTCGCTCCAAATCGAAAAGTCCTATCCTGATTTGATCAACCGGCGCCGTGCATGCGCCAAA
>JAJXXS010000158.1 GCA_021780975.1 Pseudomonadota bacterium | reverse complement strand
GTCAAAGGGAAGGCATGCTCCAGGAATGCAGTTAATAGCTTTTCCACGAAATACGCGGCGTCGGTGGCCTCCCTGATTTTCGGCAGCAGCATGACAAAATGATCCGCGCCGACACGGGCCAGCAGGTCGGCGTCCCCCGCATAGTCGGTCAGCCAGTTAGCCACCTGCTTGAGCAGCACGTCGCCCGCCTGGCGCCCCAGGCTGTCGTTGATGTTCTTGAAGCGTTCCAGGTTGATCAGCAGCAGGGCCAGCCTGTGCCTGCCGCTCTCGGCTGCGCGCATCAGCTGCGCGAGGCGTTCGATCAGCAGGTTGCGGTTCGCCAGGCCGGTGAGCATGTCGTAGTAGGCGAGGTAGTTGAGGCGTTCCTGCTTGTCGAGGTGGTCGATCGCGAACGAGATGTCGCTCACCAATTCTGTCACCAGCTTCATTTCTTCCTTGTGGAAGAAGTCGCGCTCCCTGGCATACAGCGCGAGCACGCCCACGACTTCGTCCGCAACGACGAGGGGCAAAACCGCCATGGAATTGACCTCGGCATCCGCATATTCCTGGCCGAATAGGACAGCGGGATCATGCTTGGAATCGTTCGACACGATCGGTCTCTTTTCCCTGGCGGCCCGTGCGACCATGGTGGTCGGCGCACGCTTTTCCGATGACAGGATGTCCTTGATCGCGGCAAGTAGGGATTCGTCCTTGCCCACCGAGGCGACCGGAGAAAATTGCATGGTGGCCGGATCGACCGTGCAGATCATGGCCATGCGGAAACCGCCTGCTTCGGTGGCCACCCTGCAGGCACCTTGGAACAGCTCGTCGCGGTCGCGGACGCGCACGATCAGCGTATTGATGCCGCTCAGCATGGCATGCACGCGGTTGAGGTGAACGATGCGGGCCTCTGTTTCCTTGCGCTGCGTAATGTCGCGGAAATACCAGATGCGCCCATAGTATTTTCCGTTTGAGCCGGCAATGGGCGCGGAATAGCGGTCGACTACGCGGCCATCCTTCAGCTGCAATTCGTCGCGGCCCTGCTCATCGCGGTGGGCATACAGATGCTTCACCCTGGCGACAAATGCTTCCGGGTCCGCGATCTGGTTCGCCACGAAGGGAAGCACAAGCGCGTCCACATTCGTGTTGGCGATGTGCGGGGGAAGCCCCCAGAGTTCGATGAATTTATGGTTGAAAGTCAGGACTTCGCCGTTCTCTCCAGCCATCATGATCGCGTCGAGCGAGGTTTCCTGCTGGGTCTGCAGGATGATGTGCTTGAACTGGAGCTCGGCCTCTATCGCCCGTCGTTCATCGAGCTCCTGCTTCAGCGCCCGGTTGGCCTCCTCCAGCTGCTGGGTCTTTTCTTCAAGCTTGCGGATGAGCGTCTCGCTGTAGTGCTTGAGGACGGCATTTTCATCGCCCGCCTGGGCTGCCAGAGGTGACGGGGCGTGGGCGTCGCTTCTGGCCTCCACTGCGCGTATCCGGGATAGGAAGTCCTCGGGCTCGCAGGGCTTCAGGATGAAGGCATTGGCACCGAGATTGTACGCTAGGCGCTCGTCTTCAGGCTCGGTGTAGGTGGCCGTGTAGACGATGAAAGGAATGGGTGCGAGGCGGGAGTCGGCTTTCCAATGGCGCAACAGCGTATAGCCGTCCATCACCGGCATCAGCAGATCGGAAACCACCAGTTCCGGCACGGATTTTCGCGCCTTGGCAAGTGCTTCGGCACCGTGATGCGCCATGTCCACGACATAACCATTGCCTTCGAGCAAAACCCGCAGGTAATAGAGATTCTCCTCCTTGTCATCGATGATCAGGATGCGGGGCATGGTTTTGCCTGGCTATGGACGGGGGATAAGAAACGTTCGATTTCGGCGACAAAGGTTTCCGGATTGATGGGCTTTTTGATGTAGCCATTGCAGCCCGAAGCCAGGCATTTCTCGCCCGGCGCGACGATGCCGGCAGCCTGCATGCCGGCCAGTTCGTCCCGGCTATAGCCCAGCATCCGGCAGATGCTCGCATTGGCGTCGAGGAAACGGCTATCGGTGTCGGCAATGAGGATGCCATCGGGCGCATGTTTGAAAAGCGTCCAGTAGCGCGATGCAGTGGTCTGTTGCCGCACCTGAAATTCCTCGGCGGTCAACGGATCAGCAGGCTCTTTTGCGCTCATCGGGGGTCAACGTTCTTCGGCAGCATGCAAAGGGGTGCTGGCAGCCAGATTCTGGCGCAAACAGGTCAATGGAACCATACACAACGGCATTTTGGTGCATCATCTTTATTGGCTGGAAATCGCGGGTGCTGAGGCGGCTGCGGACAGGGTAGCCGTTGGCCGGCGGGTGAGGGCGGTTCTCCATGCCGGGAATCTGGGCCTGCGCAAGAGGGGGCGAGCAGGCGGCCGCATTTGCGGCGGCCCGAGATGACGGGGATCGTGGGCGTTAGCGGTCCATGCTGTGCGGCCTCCGGCCGCTTGTTGCTGCTGCCTGGCTGAGCAGGACTCTCAAGCGAGGCACAGGTTTGCGCGTTATTGCCTTAACACGGTCTTCACGATATAAAACCCAGCCCTGACCCAGTTTGAAGCACCATGCGACCAGCCAGCGATGGACGGAATCAGGAACTTTCTTCGGACCCAGACATGGTGGGCGCGTCGTCCGCTCCCACAGGGCTGGGTGGCGTTGAATTCAGCCGCCGCTTGCGCTGGCTGATATTTTATACATGGAGCATTCCTCCGGTATTCGGCCTGAGTTTCATCCTGCTGGTGGGGGTTCTTACCCCGCAGCAGATGCTGGGCATCCTGCTGACCCCCCTTGAGCCGCTCTACATACTTTGCTGGCTAGCCTTCGCGATCTGGTATCTCCCACGCACTCTGCGCCCTCTTGTCAACTGGCTGGAGCGCACGCCGGGGAGCAGCCCTGGCGCTGCACAGCGGGCGATGCAGGAATTCCCGCTGCGATTCTGGGCGATTTTTCTCGTTTATCTGCTGCTGGCACCGGCGTCGGTGGTGCTGTCTGCGAGTTTATACACTTCCTATGCGGCCTCGCTCACCGATCTGTTCCATATCGAACTGATCGCCCTCATCGTTTCGATCATCGTCGGCCTACCAATATTTTTTCTGATCCTCAATCTCTTTGGTCGTGCCGCCGCCGCGGTGAGTTTCGCCAAGCCGTTCATCACCATCCGTACCAAGGTGTTCCTCATCGGTGCGCTGGTGCCATTGCTCATCGACACCATGCTGGTCCAGTATTACTGGGCGCGTACCGGCTTTTTTGCGCTGGAGACGGTGGCGGTCTGGCTGGCGCTCGAACTGCTTGCGATAGGCGGCAGCCTGGTGTTTGCCAAGAGCTTTGCGCAATCCCTGGCACCTCTCGGGTCGCTGTTTTCCGCGCGGGATCCCATGGACAGCTCAAATCTTGCGGCCCTGGTTCCGCGTTCGACTGACGAACTTGGCATCATCACGAGCAGTTATCGAGCGCTGCTCGAAGAGCTTCGCGCACGCAGCGCGATGCTGGAACTCAACAACCGCATCTTGCGCGGCACGCGCAATTATTCGACCACGGCGGAGATCGTCAACGAACTCATCCGCATAGGTGGAGAGTCGGTTTTCGGCGATGAGCTGTTCCTGTTTCTTGCGGACGGAACAACACAGGAACTGGTCTGCGTTGCTCACAGCCATGCAGCTTACGATGCTGCTGGGCATTTCCGGCTCGGTGTTCAGGATCAATCCGCCGCCGTGCATGCATACAATCACCGGGAAACGGTCGTGGTGGCGGACGCCGAAATCGATTCGCGCGTCAGCCCGGCCATGCGCGAAAAATTCGGCGTGCGGGCGTCCCTTGCGGCTCCTCTCATAGTGCAGGAGGAACTTATGGGCGTCATCATCTCCATCTGCCGCACCCAGCCGCATGCCTACACGAGCGCAGAAGTGCAGATGATGGAAAGTCTCGCGCATGAGGCCGCCATCGCCCTCGGCATTCAGCGACTGCGTGATGCCCGAAGCGAAGCCGAGGCCACGGGACGCAAGCGCGACCGACTCATGCAATTGCTGTTGAAGTCGACCGGCGAGGCGATATACGGGGTCGACATCAATGGCGTCTGTACCTTCGCCAACCCCGCCTGCGCGCGGATGCTCGGCTATCGCAGCGAGGATGACCTTGTGGGCAAGGTGATTCACGACCTCATTCATTACTCTCATGCGGATGGCCGGCATTACCCCAAGGAGGCGTGCCGGGTGCGTCTCGCCACGCTGGCAGGCAAGGCCATCCATGTCGACGACGAGGTCCATTGGCGCGCAGACGGCAGCAGCTTCCCGGTGGAGTACTGGGCCCACCCGATGCTTGAGGATGGCAAGCTGATCGGCACGGTGGTGACCTTTGTCGATATCAGTGACCGTAAGCGCGCCGAGCGCGCCATGCTCAACCACAACCGTTTCCTGCGCACGGTGGCGTCGCTCAATGCGGTGCTGGTCCAGGGCCGGAGCGAGCAGGAGATCATGGACGGTGTCTGCCGGGCCCTGGTCGAGGAGGGCCGGTTCCGCATGGCATGGATTGGCCTGGTCGATGCGGACGGCGCTCACGTCCGGCCGCTCGCGGTGGCGGGGGCTGACGATGGCTATCTCGCCCACGCCGACATCCGCTGCGACGAATCGCCGCAAGGGCAGGGCCCTACCGGCGCCGCGATCAGGCGGGGGGCGACCGTGGTCAACGACGACCTGGAGACGAATTCAAAATTTTTGCCCTGGCGCTCGGAAGCTCAGGCCAAAGGCTATCGCTCGTCTGCCGCCACCCCCTTGCGCATGCAGGGGCGCATCATCGGTGCCCTTGCGGTCTACAGCGGCGAGGCGAAGGCGTTCGGTACGGATGAAACGGTCCTTTTGGAGAGATTGGCGGCCGATCTTGGCCAGGCACTTGAGCGCCGCGCAGCCGAAAGCGCGCTGAGGGACGCCGAGCATAGATTGCGCAGCGTGGTCAGTGCGGCCCCGGTGATCTTCTTCGCCATAGACCGCAATGGCGTTTTCCTGGTGTCCGAGGGGTCGGCGCTTGCCGGTCTCGGCCTGCGGCCAGGCGAAGTGGTGGGCAGAAATGCATTTGAAATGTATGCCGGAATTCCGGAGATCATCGGGCAACTTAGACGGGGTCTCGCCGGAGAGACCTTCGTCGCCTATTCAGAGGTGGCCGAGCGCATCTACGAGGTGCACTACGCGCCGGTGCGCAGCGAATCCGGAGAATTGCAGGGGACCATGGGCATCGCCATCGATGACACTGCCCGTGTGCTGGCGGAGCGGGAACTGCAACGCCATCGCGAAAGCCTGGAACAGCTCGTCTCCGAGCGCACGGCGGAGCTTACCGCCATCAACCGGGAACTGGAGGCGTTTTCCTACTCGGTGTCGCATGACTTGCGCGCGCCGCTGCGCGGCATCGATGGGTTCAGCCAGGCACTGCTGGAAGATTATGGTGGCCGCCTTGACGACACCGGGCGGGATTACCTTAGCCGGGTGCGCCGCGGCGCCCAGCGCATGGGGTCGCTGATCGACGATTTGCTGGCGCTGGCGCGCGTGACGCGGGCACCGATCCGGTTCGCTGCGGTGGATCTGGCTGGCCCGGCGCGGGAGGTCATCGCCGAACTGCGGGAACAGCAGCCCGATCGCCGCGTGGAAGTGAGCTTGCCGCCCAAGCTGGAAGCTGTTGGCGACCGCGGGCTTCTGAAGGTGGTGCTGCAGAATCTCATCGGCAACGCCTGGAAATACTCTGCGCCGCAGAGCCAGGCGCGCATAGAGATCGGCAGCCGGGAAGGCGATGGAGAAACGATTATTTTCGTGCGCGATAATGGCGTCGGCTTCGACATGGCATACAGCGACAAGTTGTTCAGTCCGTTTCAGCGTCTGCATGTGGGCAAGGAATTCGAAGGCAGCGGGATAGGCCTGGCGACGGTGCAGCGCATTGTTCACCGTCACGGTGGCCGCGTATGGGCAGAGGCGACGGTGGGTGAGGGGGCGGTCTTTTATTTCTCCCTCCCGCATCGGCAGGTCTCATGAATGCCAGACAGACTGCCAGGCGCGCCGGATCGCCCATGTTTCGCGCAAGTATGGCCTAGCGTGCCGGTATCCGCGGGACATGAGCGCCCTGCCGGTGTCTTCTTTGCCATTCTGGCAGACCGGAAATATTCCGCCAGCCCCAGGGTCGGGGCTCTAGAATGAAGCTTGTGAAGGGAGGGGCGCAACGTGTACTCGGAAAAAGTGATACTACTGGTGGAGGACAATCCGGATGACGAGGCCTTGACCCTGCGCGCGCTGCGCAGAAACAATATCCTCAACGAGGTCGTGGTCGCGCGCGACGGCGTGGAGGCGCTTGATTACCTGTTCGGTACCGGCAGCCATGCAGGGCGCGACACGCGCATACAGCCGCAGGTTGTTCTGCTTGATCTCAAGTTGCCCCGCCTTGGCGGCCTGGAAGTGCTGCAACGGCTGCGCAGCGATCCCCGGACCAAGCTGCAGCCGGTTGTCATCCTCACCACCTCGAATGAGGACAGCGATGTTCTCTCGGGATACGAGTTGGGTGTCAACAGCTACATACGCAAGCCGGTGGATTTCAATCAATTCATCGATGCGGTGCGCCAATTGGGGCTGTACTGGCTGATGCTCAACATTCCACCTTCGTCTGCTGGCGGCCAGGGGTAGGCATGGACGGCAAAAGCCTGCGGGTTCTTCTGGTGGAAGACCTGGAAGACGATGCAGCCCTGATACGGCGGCACATTGTGCGCGGTGGCTACCACGTCGATCTGGAAAGGGTCGACACGGCCCAGGGTTTCAAGGATGCGCTCATGCGGCCGGGATGGGATGTCATCATCACCGACCACAACCTGCCCAGTTTCAGTTCGGAGGCGGCGCTCGCGCTGGTCAAGGATGCCGGCCTCGATGTCCCCGTGATCATAGTCTCCGGCAGCATCGGTGAGGAAATCGCCGTTGCCGCCATGAAGGCGGGAGCCAGCGACTATGTCATGAAGGGAAATCTGGCGCGCCTGCTGCCGGCCATCGAGCGCGAGCTGCGCGAGGCGGCCATGCGGCGTGACCACCGCAAGGCGGAAGAGACCATCAGGCACATGGCCTTCCATGACCACCTGACCGGACTGGCCAACCGCTCCCATTTCGAACAGCGGCTGGAGGAAGTGCTGGAAGATGCCCGGCGCTGGGAAACCCATCATGCCCTGCTCTACCTGGACCTCGACCAGTTCAAGGTCGTCAATGACACCTGCGGGCACCTGGCAGGCGACCAGATGCTGAGGCAGCTATCCCTGTTGCTGCGCGAACATGTGCGCGAAAGCGATACGCTGGCGCGCCTGGGCGGAGATGAATTCGGCATCCTGCTGGAAGGGTGTTCGACCGAGCGCGCGCAACAAATCGCCCAACAGTATCTCAAGGTTCTGAACGACTTCCGCTTTTCCTGGAGCGGGAAATCCTTTGCCATCGGCGGCAGCATCGGCCTCGTGGCGATCAATGTGGACAGCCCGACGGCGCAGGATCTCATGCGCAATGCGGACATGGCGTGCTATGCAGCAAAGGATCAGGGGCGCAACCGCATCCAGATATATTCGGACGAGGATCGCGAGCTGCTGCGCCGCCAGCACGAGATGCAATGGGTGACGCGCATCAACTGGGCACTGGAACATGAGCGTTTCTCGCTTTTCTGGCAACGCATCGACGCCTTGCAGCAGGACAGGGCCCCCAGTTGTTGCGAAATCCTCATCCGCCTGCGCGACGAAAGTGGCGGCCTCGTGGCGCCAGGTGCCTTCTTGCCGGCTGCCGAGCGCTACAACCTGGCGCCGGCCATAGATCGCTGTGTGGTGCGCAATCTGCTGCGGCAGATCAAACGGGGTGATGTCCCCCAGGCGCAGGTGTTTTTCGTCAACATTTCCGGAGCAACGCTCAATGATGAAGGCTTCTTTGCCTTCCTGCGCCAAGAGTTGCGCGATGCCGGCCTGCCGCCTTCCACCCTGTGCCTGGAAATCACGGAAACCGCTGCCATTGCCAATTTGAGCCGCGCGGTGGAATTCATCGAGGGCATACGGGCCGAGGGCTGTCGCTTCGCCCTGGATGATTTCGGTGCCGGGCTGAGTTCTTTCTCCTATCTAAAATCCATTCCGGTCGACTACCTGAAGATCGATGGCGCCTTTGTCCGTGACATTCTCGATGACCCCATGGACTACGCCATCGTGGAATCCATCAATCGCATCGGCCATGTCGTCGGCATCAAGACCATCGCGGAATTCGTCGAGACGGAAGCGATCCGCAAAGAGCTTGTCAGGCTGCAGCTGGATTATGCGCAGGGGTTCGGCATCCATCGGCCGGAGGCACTGGCGTCCGCTCAGGCGGGGCAGACCACGATCGGCGTGAGATGACCTGCGGGCAGGCGGGATCAAACGCTCCGGGCGCGTTTGGACAAACCAACGCCGCTGTGCCCGGTCGCGATGGTTGAGATACATCGTCGACGGGCAAGCCGGTGATAAGCATCCCGCTGCCTTACCGTGCCGACAGCGCGACGGTGTTCCAGGTGCTGGCCGACGAGCCCTGGGCGGCCTTTCTCGACAGCGGCGGTGGCGCCAACTGCACAGGTGTCGATATGCTCGCCGCGCGCCCATATCTGACACTGGTGACCCGCGGTGCCGTCACCGAAGTGGCCGATTCGCGCGGCACGCAATGGTTTGACGACGATCCGCTCGATTTGCTGCGGCGCTACCTACCGCGGGAGACGAGGCCCGCGCAGGCTGGTTTTCGCGGCGGAGCCATGGGGTATTTCGCCTATGACCTGGGGATCGGCGGGCGGCCTGCCCCCAAGGATGGCGGCATGCTCCCACACATGGCCGTGGGACTGTACGACTGGGCATTGATCGTGGACCATGGGCAGCGCGCTACACGCTTGCTCATTGCCGGACATGATCCCGCCAGCGCCGTCCAGGCAGAGGAACTGGTGCGCCTGTTCGAGGATCCGGACGGGCACCAGGCGATGCGCGATGCCTTCCGCGTGACCGCCCCGCTGCAGGCCAGTTTCACTCCGGCATCCTATCGCCGGGCATTCCAGCGCATCCAGGACTATATCGCTGCCGGCGATTGCTACCAGATCAATCTGGCGCAGCATTTCAGCGCGCCGGCGGCGGGCGATCCCTGGCTTGCCTATCGGGAGATGCGCGCCTTGAACCCGGCGCCTTTCTCGGCTTATCTCAACTACCCGTTCGGGCAAGTCCTGTCCTGTTCGCCGGAGAGCTTCCTACGCGTGCAAGGCGAGGGGGTGGAAACCAGTCCCATCAAGGGCACGCGTCCCCGCGCCGCCGATGCGGCGCGCGACGGCGACCTCATGCGGGAACTGCAGGAGAGCGTCAAGGACCGGGCGGAGAATCTCATGATCGTCGATCTGTTGCGCAACGATCTGGGCCAGGTCTGCCGGCCCGGCACGGTGACGGTGCCGCAACTCTTCAAGGTCGAAAGCTTTGCCAGGGTGCATCACCTGGTAAGCCGCGTCACTGGCCGTCTGGCGCCGGGGCGCGATGCCATCGACCTGCTGCGCGCGGCCTTTCCCGGCGGTTCCATCACGGGGGCGCCCAAGGGAAGGGCGATGGAAATCATTGCCGAACTGGAGCCCGCACCCCGCAGCATCTACTGCGGAGCCATCGGTTGGCTGAGCGGCGACGGCGACATGGACCTCAATATCGCCATCCGCACCGCTGCGATCACGCAGGGCCGCCTGCATTTCTGGGCAGGGGGCGGCATTGTTGCGGATTCGCGCGTGGACGAGGAATACCAGGAATGCCTGGACAAGGCGGCCGCCTTTCTGCAGTTTGTCGATGCGCATCAGGCCTGAAACGCGCGCCGCGCCTTGAAAACGTTCAGGCCGGCAGGCCAGCCGGCTAGTTCCAGCGTCCGCCCAGCGCTTGGATGAGCGCGATGCTCGCCGTCTGGCGCTGGCCGGCCACAGTCAGCACGCTTTTCTCGCTGGCCAGAAGGCTGCTTTGCGCGGTCAGCACATTGATGTAGCCGACGATGCCTGCGCGGTACTGATTCATCGTGAGATCGTAGGAACGGCGTGCAGCGTCCAGGGCTTCCTTTTGCAGCGCCGCCTCCTTGGCGAGGATGCCAAGCGCCGAAAGATTGTCCTCCACCTGCTGAAAGGCTCCCAGGACAGTCTGGCGATAATTGGCCTCGGCTGCCTCGTAAGCGGCCCTGGCGGCCGCAGTCTGGGCGCGCCGCAGGCCGCCATCGAGCAGCGT
>JAJXXS010000369.1 GCA_021780975.1 Pseudomonadota bacterium | reverse complement strand
TCTCGCGAATATCGTGCATCTTTCAGCCCCACCACATCAGAGGGTGGATCCTCTTGATTCTCTTCACAAGAAAAACGATTCGCTATTGTGAGACGTGGTTCGATGAGGCCCCTGACAGTACCGCTGACATGGTCATCTGGCAACAGCGCAGCACGCCCCTGCCGAGCCCCGCTTGCCGATCTTTTCACACGCTAATAGTGGATTTGACCCAACCCCAGGAAAGCATCCTTGCTGCCATTCACAAGGATTCACGCTATGAGATCCGACGCGCAGAAAAAAGCGATGGCGTTTCGGCTGAGTATCATACGCAGTCCGCTGAACTTCTAGAGTCCTTTCACGCATTCTATGACGAGTTTGCCCAACAGAAAGGGCTTCCCAAGCTGGATGCGTACCGCCTTAGACAATATTCAGATACTGGACATCTATGCCTGACGCGCGTCGTAAGCCAGGATGAGACACTAGTGTGGCACGCCTATTATCGCGCTTCGCGACGCGCCCGTTTACTGTACTCCGCCTCGCTGTTTCGTGGATTGGACAACGCTCAACGTAACCGGATCGGCCGCGCCAATCGCTACCTGCATTGGCGCGACATGCTGTTTTTCAAGTCCGCAGGCTTCCATAAATATGATCTTGGGGGCTGGACACCCGTGGAATCCGGGGATAGTGAAAAACTTCGAATCAATAAATTTAAGGAAGAGTTTGGCGGACACCATGTCACGGAATTTAACTGCATCTATGCGAGTTCATTGAAGGGTCGCATCGTACTTGCAACGAAAAAAATCCTGCGCGCTTTGAGTGCACGTAACAATCCAGGCCGGGATGTTCAGGTAAGACAAGAAGCGAGACCAGATCAGAAAAGCGATTAGGAAGATAGTGGGCTACCAAGCTCTCGTCGACTCACGACCCGACGGATCCTAGATATATGGCCCAAAAGCGCTGGCTCAAACCTTAAATGAGGTGTTTGGGTCTGTGTACGACTCAGTCTAAAAAGGAACCAAACAACCCCATGAGGGCTATCTGCTTATTGTCTGGGGAGACTCTTTGTCCACTGGATATGCATTTTTCAATATATTGCTGCCGCGTCATCAATATCTTTGCGGGCACACCGGCCACGACCGAATCAGATGGAACATCGCGAGTTACCACTGAGCCAGCACCTACAAGACTACGTGCACCTACGCGTACGCCAGGAAGAATGATGCATCGCGCCCCAATAAAGCAGCCCTCATCGATTCTGATGGGACCATAACGGGTAATTCCATGGTACTGCTCTTCATCACGAAATATCCAGGTACCCCCATCGTGAGTAATAAAGACGACCTCAAAGGAAACCGTAACATTGTCGCAAATGCGAACTAAGTATGGCTCACTACCAAATTGGCAGCGCCCCATAATGCGAACATTCCTGCCCAGGCGCAGACCTCTTCT
This sequence comes from Pseudomonadota bacterium, assembly GCA_021780975.1. Lineage (GTDB taxonomy): Bacteria > Pseudomonadota > Gammaproteobacteria > Burkholderiales > Thiobacillaceae > JAJXXS01. The sequence continues at coordinate 1,074 of JAJXXS010000369.1, read as the reverse complement.
GACTGCTTGTCGCAACCTTAGGCGATTCCGCCACTCCCCAAGCCAACCCAGCATGACTATCGTCTCCTTGATATAGGCCGCAAGGATAATAGCGCAGCAACCCGACCAAAAGAGGTTCTGTACCAAACCATGAACGAGCTGTTTAATTAACCTAATTGTTACCTTAGTCAGTTAAGCCGCTATTTCTTTAGACATGAACAGCTATGCCGCTCTTCATACGCGGCAGTATTGGCATCACACCCGCCCGATGGGGAAGTGCTCAAAGCCCTGGGCGCGCAAGGTCGCCGGGTCGTAGAGGTTCCTGCCGTCGAAGATCACCGGCTGCTTGAGCATGCCTTTGAGCGCCTCGAAGTCCGGGCTGCGGAACACTTTCCATTCCGTCACCACCAACAAGGCGTCCGCGCCCTGGGCCGCCGCCATGGGATCCTTGGTCAGCGCGAAGTCCGCCCGCTCGCCATAGATGCGATGCGTCTCCTCCATGGCCGCCGGGTCATAGGCCGACACTTGCGCCCCGCGCTGCCACAGCCCTTCCAGGATCACCCGGCTGGGCGCTTCGCGCATATCGTCGGTGTTGGGCTTGAAGGCCAGGCCCCAGAGGGCGAAGCGCCGCCCGCTCAGGTTCTCGCCGAAGCGCCGGGTGATCTTGTCCAGCAGCAGGTGCTTCTGCGCTTCGTTGGCCTCCTCCACGGCGTCGAGCACGCGCACGGAGATGCCGTTCTCCTGGGCGGTGCGGCGCAGGGCCTGCACGTCCTTGGGAAAGCAGGAGCCGCCGTAGCCGCAGCCGGCGTAGAGGAAGTGGTAGCCGATGCGCGGATCAGAGCCGATGCCCTGGCGCACGTGTTCGATGTCGGCACCCAGCTTCTCGGCCAGCACCGCCAGTTCGTTCATGAAGGAGATGCGCGTAGCAAGCATGGCGTTGGCGGCGTACTTGGTGAGCTCGGCCGAGCGTATGTCCATGCCGATCAGGCGCTCGTGGTTGCGCTGGAAGGGAGCATAGAGCTGGCGCAGCAGGTGGGTGGCCTGTTCGCTGTCGGTGCCGATGACGATGCGGTCGGGCTTCATGAAGTCCTCCAC
>JAJXXS010000046.1 GCA_021780975.1 Pseudomonadota bacterium | reverse complement strand
GCGGTACTTGCCGCGCCATCCTCGCCTTCTCAATGGCGGCGGCGACAGCCAGACTGGCGACGCAGACGACGAGCCACAGACCCAGTTTCCATCCCACTGGTTTCTGGATCAGGACCGCGAAGAACACGGCGTTGACGAGCTTGATGAGCCCGATCAGCAAAACCCTGGGATCATGACGCCAGGCATGCGCAACCCGGGCTCGCATGGCATCCACCAGTTCGTCACGCAGCACATTTCTCGCCATGCCTTACTCCGAATGACCGAGACGAATCTGGATCCCACCGCCACCCCCTTCGTGGCGTGCGATGTCGTCCTTGGTGCCAGCGGCTCGCCCGAGCCCGTCTTTCATCACGTTCCATGGGGATTTGCCTTCGTCCCCCTTCTCGCCTGCTTGCGTTCCTGCGTCACCGGCTCCCGCTCCAGTCGGCAGGTTCGGCGCACCCAGCATGTCCGCGCCACCATTGGCTGGCGCCGCCCCGGCGCCACTTTGCCCATCCTGCTTGAGCCGCGCCGACAGAGGGCTGGCGGGGCCAGCCTGCAACTGTCCTTGCGTGAGCTTGTCGGTCATCATCGACTGCGCTTTCGCGCCGGTCGCTGCGGCATTCGGCGTCACAGTGCCTTTGCCCGCCCCAGCACCTGAGTTGCCCATGCGCCCGGCGTCCGCAACGCCTTTGGAAGGCGCGCCAGAGGCAGGACCGCCAGGCGCTCCCCCTACGCCGCCAACGGAGCCAGCTGGGCTCGTGCCTGGCTTCGATCCGCCGATGCTGCCGGGTGAGCCGCCGCCGGCGCCGGTCATGGCCCCGAGCGAGGCGAGCTTGTCGGCACCGCCAATCCCGCCAGCGGCCGCGCCCGAACCAGCGGTGCCCGCGCCCAGGAGTCCGGCCAGCTTGTTCAATCCGCCCTGGGCAGCGCCCACAGCCCCGGCATAGCCTGCGACTGCCGCCGCACCCGCGCCGGCCACACCACCGGCAACGCCAGCCGCGGCGCCCATCGTGTTGCCCAGGCTCATGCTGGGTGAGCCGTTCAGCATGCTGCTCGCGATGCCGGGAACCGTGACGCCCATGGCACCGTAGACCAGCGAGGACACACCGATGGCGATGGGGGCCTGCGGAGAGAAAGTGTCGGGGTTTGTCGCGAAGCCATGCAAAGTCGTGATCCAGCCATCAGCCAGGGACTGGCCAAGCCCGGTGATGAGGTACAGAACGAAGAGCTTGATGCCAATGCTGAAGGCGTAGCCGAAGTACTTCTCCGCGAAGGGCTGCGTCCACTTGCTGCCGTTGAACCCCAGCAGCAAGGCTCCGCCGCCGATGATGAGGTAGCTTTCAATGTTGGCGATCAGGATCTGCACAGCCAGCAGCGCGTAGGCCGCCATCACCATGATGGATGCGAGGACCGTCCCCAGGAAGAAGCCGAGCGAATCGATCGGATGCATGACCGAACTCACCTTCCCTTCGACCGTCCACATCGCATTGGAAATCCCGAACCCCTGGCCAAACACAGTCGATGGGTCCAGTGCCGGGGATGCCGAGGCGGGCGACGCCGCCCCCACCGAACTGCCCGCGCTCTTGAAGCTGTTGATGATCATCGGGATCCAGGTCGGTGCCTCCGCCAGCAGCATGTAGAAAAATGCCAGCGACAACATCTTGAGAACGAACGCAGCGATGAAATCGCTGAGGTCGTTCTTCTTGAGCAGCCAGTTGATGCCCGTCCAGGCGATGTCCAGGCCAGCCAGCCCGACAAATAGGCCCTTGGCCAGCGTCAGCGCCTGGGTCATCCAGCCGGTCGTCGCTCCCTGAAACTGGTTTTGCAGATTGGTGAGAAAGCCGGCCCCAGAGGCGGAAATCGCCGGCGGCGCGATCTGTGCGTGCGCGGCGACGGGCGCCAGCAGCAGCGTGAGCAGGAGCAACGACCATCGGGCAGCGAGGCGCGGATTCATCATGATCCCTTCTTCAATAGACCTGCGGGGTCGGATTGCTCAGCAGCTGATCCTCGTTGTTCTGGGAGTGCTGCACGCCGTTTTGCCGGGTCGCGACGTAATTCAGCATGACCTGGTTGCCGGCCTGAATGTCCGACTGCAGGCTCTGCATCTGGTTGACCATCAGCCCGGAGATCTGGTTGCCCGCCTGCAGGACCTGCATGCGTCCTGACGCCGACTGGCTCTGATCCTGGATCGCCTGCAGGGCGGACTGGGTGGTCTGGAAGTCGGCGGCGTGCAGGCCATACTGCTGCAGAGTGCCGGCGACCTGACTGTTCAGGTTGCTGGTCCACTGCTGCAAGCTGTTGGCGTAGTTGGACAGCGGCGCACTCGGCGCTCCGTACTGCTGCTGGATTGCCGCCACCGTGTTTTGCGACGCGTAGCTCAGGCCCTGGGCGTTGCCGACGAGCTGGACCAGTTGCTGAAGCGGAGCCGCCGCGTTGGTCCAGAGCTGCTGCGGCATGTTCTGCAGGTTGCGCGCCTGGTTGAAGACCATCTGGAACTGGGCCTGGAGCTGCTGCGCCTGGGT
>JAJXXS010000130.1 GCA_021780975.1 Pseudomonadota bacterium | reverse complement strand
GGCAACGCTGGTATGCGTATACGCGGCCGGATTGATGAGGATGAAGTCCACGCCATCCCGCCCCGCCTGCTGAACGCGATCCACCAGCGTGCCCTCATGATTGCTCTGGAAGGACTCCAGGTAGACACCGGCCGCTTCGCCGCGCGCCTTCAGCAGAGCGTTGATTTCATCAAGCGTGGCGACGCCGTAATGGCGCGGTTCGCGGCTGCCCAAAAGATTGAGATTGGGGCCGTGGAGGACAAGGATCGATTTGACCAGTGAGGCGGATTTGCCGCTCATGCGGCCGGGTTTGCTGGCTGGCATGGGCGCAAGTGTCAGCAAATTTCACGAAAATGTCCAGATGTTGCGCAAATTTGACGGAAGTTGCGGATATGCCTCATTTTTGCCAGGGGGCGTTCTTCTCAGGATCCCAAGGCTTCGTCGACACTGGAAAGAAACCTGGCCGGAGCCTCGTAACCGATGACGCGGCGGGGCGACTGAGCGCCGTCCGCCCGCCAGAAGATCATCCCTGGCGGCCCGAACAGGCCGAAGGACTTGAGCAAGGCCTTGTCGGCATCATTGTTCGCCGTGACATCCGCCTGCAGCAGGACAACCCGGTCGAACCTTGCCACGACCTTGGGATCGCTGAAGGTGAAACGCTCCATCTCCTTGCAGGAAACACACCAGTCCGCGTAAAAATCGAGCATGACGGGACGGTTCTCCGCCTTGGCCTGGGCGAGTTTCGCATTTAGCGCCGCAAGGGAGTCCACGCGCTCGAATTTGAGGTGCGGCGCGGTCGCGGCAACCTGACCCTTGGCCGTGTAGATGGCCAAGGGCTCGAGGATATCGCGCCCGCCGGCGAACAAGCCGAGCAGCAGGGCGATGCCCGCGAGCAGGGCGACGACCCCTTGCGCTTTCCAGAGGTAGCGCCACTGCGAACTGCCCAGAGGAATGGAATCCAGCGCGCGCAAATACACCCCCAGGGTAATGAGCAGCAGCGCCCAGGCAAGCATGTTGAGCCAGGCGGACAGGAAGGGGCCGACAAGCCACAGCGCCACCGCCAGCAGCAACACGCCGAAGAAGTGCTTGACGTAATCCATCCAGTCACCGGTCTTGGGCAGCAGCGCGCCGGCCGATACGCCGACAAGTATGAGCGGCACGCCCATCCCCAGAGCCATGAAGAAAAGCGCGGTGCCGCCCAGCCAGACGTTGCCGGTCTGCCCGATGTAAAGCAGGGCCCCGGCCAGAGGCGCAGCCACGCAAGGGCCGACGATGACGGCGGAAAGCGCCCCCATAACGAACACGCCCAGCAGATGCCCCCCCTGCACCCGGTTGCTGGCATCGCTGAACTTGCTCTGCAGGAAGCTGGGCAACTGCAGATCGTAGAAGCCGAACATGGAGAAGGCGAGCAGAACGAAGATGAAGGCGAAGGCGCCGATCACCCAAGGGTTCTGCAGCGCGGCGGAAAGCAGGCTGCCCGACAAGCCGGCGATCACGCCCGCCACGGCATAGGTGATGGCCATGCCCAGCACATAGCCGAGGGCAAGCAGGAAGCCACGCGTCTTGGTGAGTTGCCTCTGCCCGGCGATGATGCCCGCCAGGATGGGAATCATCGGGAAGACGCAAGGAGTCAGGGCAAGCAGAAGTCCCGCGCCGAAAAAGAAGGCCACTACGGTCCAGAAGCCGCCGCTTTTAAGCAGGCTGTCGATCTTGCCGGTGGAGCCACCAACCGCGCCTGCCCCCTCCTCCGCGGCGAGCGGTGCGGCGGCAAAGGCAGGGATCGCCGCTGCATCAGGCGCGCCTGCGGAGGATGTTGCGGTCTGCGCGGCGGGCACTTGCGGCGCAGACGTCACGCTTTGCGCCGCGGCCAAGCGAAAGTGCTTGGTAAGCGGCGGATAGCAGACCCCCTTCTCGCTGCAACCTTGATAGGTCGCCTGCAGGGATAGGGTTTCGCCAGGCTTGAGCGCGCGGGAAAGCGTCAGGACCGCGCTGAAGTCGTGGTGATATACCTCGCTCTTGCCGAAATTGGGGTCGTCCTTGATGTCGGGCGCCGGAGTCTCGACTTGCGCCACCATGACCCCGCTGGGCTCCTGCACCTTGAATTTGAGCTTGTCGCGGTAGAGATAGTAAGTAGGCGCGATCTTGTAATCCACGCCGACGCGCTGCGCCCCCAGCAGATGCGCCTGCGCCCGGAACGCTTGGTCGGGCGGCAGAAAGCCTCCCATGTCCGCCGGCCCCGCCAAGGCGCGCAGGGCAGCCACAGAGCCCAACGCGCCGCCGTCCGCAGAAGGTGGCTGGCCGGCCATCGTCTGCGCAGGCAGGCTGATTTCCTGGCTGGCGGTGATGGGGCTGTAGCACAAGCCTGCTTCGGCGCAGCCCTGGTAAGTGGCGGTGAGCTTTACCGATTGCGCGCCCTGGCCGGTGCGCGCCACCGGGAGCAGCACCCTGACCTCGTGGTGATAGATCTCGACGGTGCCAAAATTTGCGTCATTCTTGGTTTCCGCCTTGGGAAACTGCGCTCCGCCCAGATTCGCGCCACTGAGCTGGAACTTGAACTTGTCGCGATAAAGATAGTAGCCCGGCGCGATCTTCCATACCGCTTCGATGGCATCCGGCCCGGCAGCCTGGGCGCTGAAGCGGAAGGCCACATCGGGGTCGAGAAAATCGGCGCCGCGGCTGACGCCGGCCAGCCCGATTAAAACGACAAACAGCAACCACAATTGATGCAGGGATTTCATATAGTCTCGTTCCGATGGTTTTGTTGCCGGAATGCTGTCAGCCGCGCCCTAAGGACTCAGGGCGCGGCCGTATTCTCATCCAGCCAGGCCATATAGGCTGGCAGCCCCCGCTCTATGGGCAGGGCGATGATTTCAGGCACCTGATAAGGGTGCCGGCTGCAGATCAAGGCCTCCAATTCGGCATAGCGCTCAGCGCGCGCCTTGATGAGCAACGGCACTTCGCCCGTTTCCTCCACCGCGCCCTGCCAGCGATACACCGAGTGACAGGAACCCAGCACGTTGACACATGCGGCCAGCCGGGACTCCACCAGCGCCTGAGCGAGCGCGCGTGCGGAGGACTCATCCGGCAGGGTGGTGATGACCAGGACGAATGCCATGCGACATTTTACGGGCAGACGCGCACCCCCGCCTTGGTTGTTTTGTGTCGGGGAAAAGAGGGTTTCATTACAATGACCAGATGCGAATTCTCCCGTTGTGGCCCTTTCTGCTCATCTTCCTTGGGCTGCCCGTGCTGGAAGCGGGGCTGCTCATCTGGCTGGGCACGCGTTTCCGATGGGGCTGGCTGCTGCTCTATCTGGCACTCTCCATCATGCTGGGAACCGCCTTGATCCGCCTCGAGCACAGACTGTGGGGAATGCGCCTCCTGTCCACCCTGCAATCCGGGGACAATCCGCTCGCAGCGCTTTTCGTCAGCGGCCGCATGATGCTGGCCGGCCTGCTTCTCATCATCCCCGGCGTGATATCCGAGATCATCGCCTTGTTCCTCCTCCTCATGCCGGGCACCTGGCGCCGTCCGCGCCGCCCACCCACGCCCGGCGAGGACATCATCGACGCTGAATTTCGTCGCCTCGAGGATCCCAGGCTGCCAAGCCGTCGGCCACCGTGGGATAGCTGAGGCGTACGCGAAGTTCCTGCTTGAGGCGGCCGTTGGCAAGGCGGCGCGATTCGTTCAAAAAGGACAGCAGTGCCGGAGACAGCACCGTCTGTGCCTCGCTGCGCGCGACGCGCGGCGGCTTGGGCAAGCCGGCGCGCTCCGCAACGGCGTCGAAATACTGGCCCATCTTCATCTCGCTGTCGTCGACGACGTGATAGACGCGGCTGGGCCTGGCGCGATAAAGCGCCAACCAGATGGCCTTGGCCAGATCCTCGATATGGATATGGTTGGTGTAGCTATCCTCGCCATCGTTCACCGCGGGCGTCCCCCTGACCAGGCGCTCCAAGGGCATGCGACCCGGCCCGTAAATGCCCGGCACACGCAAAATGGCGAGGCGCACGCCGCAGCGCGCCGCAAAACGGCGCAGTTGGCGCTCCGCCTCGACGCGGCGGCGCGCGCGCGCATTCTTGGGGGCGCAAGTGCGGGTTTCGTCGATGCGCTCCCCCTGGCAGTCGCCATACACGCCGCTGGTACTCACGTACACCAGCCTGCGTGGTAGACTGCCGCCCTTGGCCAGCGCTGCAATGAGGCGCCGGGTGCGATCATCCTCCATACCCTCCCCAGGCGGTGGCGCCAGATGCACGACCCAGTGCGCCACACCGCCCAGGCGGGTCAGGCTGGCGCGGCTGTCAAGGTCGGCAGGCAGGGGCCGGGCGCCCAGCGCGCGCGCCAGGGCGGAGCTTTCCTGGCGACGCGCGGTGGCCAGAAAGTGTGCCTGGCCAGCACGCTGCTTGAGCAGGCTGCGGCCCACTTGTCCGCAGCCCACAATCAGGATTCGGTTCATCGTTATTTTGGCGCGCCGCTGAAAGCGCCCCTTGTTTGCAGAAACCATTATGCCCCATCAAATCACCCTCGAACCCAGCGGTCATGTTTTTACCGTGGAGGACGGCGAGACCATCCTGAACGCAGCCCTGCGCGAGGGTTTCGCCCTGCCCTACGGATGCCGCAATGGTGCTTGCGGATCCTGCAAGGGCAAGCTCCTGAAAGGCGAGGTGGATTATGGCCATTACCAGGCCAACGCCCTCAAGGACGAGGAAAGGGCCCAGGGCAAGGCGCTCTTCTGTCGCGCCAAACCGATGACCGACTTGGTGCTGGAAGTGCGTGAAATCGGCGCGGCCAAGGATATCCACATCCGCACCCTGCCCTGCCGCGTGCAGAAAATGGAGCGGCGCGCCGACGACGTCATGGTGCTGCAGATCAAGCTCCCCGCCAACGAGCGTCTGCAGTTCCTTGCCGGCCAATATATCGATTTTCTCCTCAAGGACGGCCGGCGACGCAGCTACTCGATCGCCAACCCGCCCCACGACGACGGCTTACTGGAACTGCACATACGCCATCTGCCGGGCGGGCATTTCAGCGATCGTGTCTTCGCGGAAATGAAGGAGAAAGACATCCTGCGGCTGGAGGGCCCCCTGGGAAGCTTCTTCATCCGCGAAGAATCCGACAAGCCCATGATCTTCATTGCCGGGGGCACCGGCTTCGCCCCCATCAAGGCCATGCTTCTGCATGCCTTCGCCAGCGGCACTCCGCGCCCCATGGTGCTCTACTGGGGCGTGCGCAGCCGCAAGGATCTGTACATGGGAGACCTGGTTGCCACCTGGCAACAGGAGCACCCCCACTTCAACTTCATCCCCGTATTGTCGGAACCGCGCCCAGAGGACGCGTGGCTCGGCCGCACCGGCTACGTGCACGAAGCCGTGCTGGCGGATTTCAAGGACTTGTCGGGCTACCAGGTGTACGCCTGTGGCGCCCCCGCACTGGTGGACGCGGCACGGCAAGGCTTCACCGGCTCGCGCGGCCTGCCGGAAGACGAATTCTACGCAGACTCCTTCGTCAACGCGGCCGCAAGCGAAGAAGCCTGATCGCGTTCCGTTACGGGGAACCCCGCGAGATCCCGCACCGCAGTCTCCGCCTGCACGGCCAGAGTGCGCCGGCTCGCGCCCTTGGGGGACAGCGGACTGGCGAAATTTAGCTGCGCGCTCAGGCCACGCGCCCCGCAGATGCGCCACAGGCTTTGTCCCAGGCTCATGTCGCCAAAATAGGCCGCCGCGTCGGTATACCCTCCCGATCGATCTCGATAGCGGATGGCTGCTGGCAGCACCACAGCGTCCCGGTCCAAGACCGCCTGCAGCAGAAAAGCCCGAAAGGGCAACATGCCCCGGCCGTCGGTGGTCGTGCCCTCGGGAAACACCGCGACCCAGTCGCCGGCTGCGAGATGGTTGCCAATCTCCTGACCTATGCGCAAGGCGGCGGATTTTTTTTCGCGCTCCAGAAACAGGGTGCCGGTGCGCGCGGCGAACCACCCCACCAGGGGCCAGGCACGGACTTCGGCCTTGGACACGAAGCGCACACGGCGGGTCGCCAGGATTACATAGATGTCCAGCCAGGACACATGATTGGACACCAGCAGGCATCCGGTAGAAATGGCAGGGGGCGGATCAGCGCGCAATGCCACGCCGAGACAACTTAGAAGCCCGGCCGACCAGCGGCAGATCACGGCAGCCCAGCGCGGCGCCGGCGCGCCAGCATAACGCAGCGTCAGGATCACCCCCCACAGCAGGTGCACCAACAGGCGCCCGATACGCCACAGGCGCAGGGGAAGACGGACGGTCCAAGCCATAGCGCCGGATTGTAGCGCGCCGGCGGTGTTGCGAATCAGCGCGTCAAGCGCCGCGCATAAGCCGCATTGAGCTCCCGCATGGGCAGCAGCAGGAAGAGATCGGCGGTATTGAAGTCAGGGTCCCACGCCGGCTCGCCGCAAACGTAGGCCCCCAGGCGAACGTAACCTTTGATGAGCGGGGGCACCAGCGGCCTGGCGCCGTTGTCCAACGCGTCCACCGGCAAGGGGTTGCGGGGTGTGACGCGCCATTCCACGGGACCCGCATGCACCTGCGCCAGGTGGCGATAGACGCTCGCCGCGACATGCCCGCCATCCGCCATGCCGATGCTGGCGCAGCCGATGACATAGCGATGCCCATGCTGCCGCAGGTACTGCGTCAAGCCGAGCCAGAGCAGCCCTATGACCGCCCCGCTGCGATGCTCCCGATGAACGCAGGAGCGCCCCAGTTCGGCCATCACCGGGCGCAGGAAGTGCAGGCGGGTGAGATCGAACTCCTGCTCCGAGTAATAGCTTCCGGCACGCCGGGCCGCTTCCGGGGAGAGGATGCGATACGTGCCCACCACCTCACCGGTCGCCCGCTCGCGCACCAGGAGATGCTCGCAAAAAGCGTCAAACAGATCCTCGTCGAGAGCATTGCGGGCATCCCCCAGGCGGGCGCCCATTTCCTCGGCGAACACCCGGTAGCGCAGTTGCTGTGCTTCGCGCACCTCGTCCTGGTGCCGCGCGAGGGTGATGACATAACGCGAGGCAGGGCTTTCCTGACGCAATGCGGTTTGCAGCATGACGGGTCTCCAAAGTTTTTCGTCCCGCTGATTCTTGTCGTGGTCGCTGACGCCACCATGACAATGGAATGAAAAACCTGTGACACCGCTGCGGGCTTTTTCCCCGAGCCGTCATTGCCGTGCTTTGGCAGCGGCGCCAAACCCGATGCCGCAAGCAGAATATCTGCCTGGGCGTTTCCGCGCCGAGGGGAAACTTACGTCCGCGGATTCCAGGGCGCGGCGGGATGCCTAGTTGATATGTTCGACGCGGGTCGCCCCGCCGCCGGACAGGACCTGCACCCGCTCGCCGGGGTAGAAAGGCTGGCCTTTGGCCGCCTGGGTCACCGCAATCTTGCCGCCCCGGTTCAGGCGCACGGTGATCTGCCAGCCCATTTGCTTGGTGACGTTCTGCTCGACCGCATGGCCTCCCACACCGCCGAGAACGGCGCCGAGCGCGCCGCCGATGATGCTGCCCTTGCCGCCACCGATCTCGCTGCCGGCCACGCCGCCGACCACCGCTCCGCCGATGGTGCCTATCCCGGTGTTGGTGCCCTCGATCTGCACATCGCTCACTGACACCACCACCCCATCCTGCACTTCCATGGCCTGCCTGGCCTGACTGCGCGAATAATCCCCCGCGCCCAGGCCGCTGGCGCAACCACCCAGTCCAGCCACCATCATGCCAGCGAAGATCAATGTCATTGCTCGTTTCATCCGCATAGTCTCCTTGGAACCAGGCACCCGGGCACGGGCGCCGCGTGCGCTAACGATAGCGTTAAAAACCTGCTTCCGCCATAAGGTGTTCGCGCACCCTGAAAGACCCCGCACAGACGCCATCTCAGGCCTCGCGGAGTTCGAAATCGTGCGAAATCTGCGCGACTTTTGCCAGCATGATCGAGGCCGAGCAATATTTCTCCGCCGACAGACGTATGGCCTGCTCCACCCGCTTGGGATCCAGGCTCTTGCCGCTCACGATGAAATGCACGTGGATGCGCGTGAACACCTTGGGATCGCTTGCCGCGCGTTCGGCCTCGACTTCGGCAACGCAGTCGCGAATGTCCTGGCGGCCTTTGCGCAGGATGTGCACGACGTCGAAGGAAGTGCATCCCCCCAGGCCGAGCAGCAGCATCTCCATGGGGCGCGGACCCAGGTTGCGCCCCCCGGAATCAGGCGGCCCATCCATCACGACGGCGTGGCCGCTGCCTGTCTCGCCGGCGAAACATACCCCCTCGATGAGCTTGATGCGCGCTTTCATGGCGTTGCCTGAAAAATTCCCCTGACCTTATACCACAGGATGCCCAGCCACTCGTGCAAGCCGAAATAGCTGTCGCGCAGCCCGCGCGCGCTTGGCAGCGCGTCCATGACCGAATCAAAGTCGGTGCGGGCGAACCCGGTGCCGGCGGGGATCACGACGAACCCAGCCTGCTCGAAAAGCGGGAGGGCGCGGCGCATATGCCACGCATGAGTGACAAGGAAAATACGCCGCACCCCGGCTGCATGAAGAATGGGGGCGGAATTGCGCGCATTGTCCCAGGTGGTGAGGGCGCGGTCCTCCTGCCAGCGCACCGGCACATGATATTCCCGCGTGAGCACCTGCGCCATGAGCCGCCCCTCCGGCTCCTGGCCGCCGCCCGGCACGCCGCCGGTGACCAAAATCGGGAGGTGAGTGGCCGCTTCCAGGCGCGCGGCGTAGCGCAGGCGTTCGAGCGTGAGATTGTTGACGGTGTCGCCGCCATACTCGGGGGCATCCAGACGGCGGCCGGCACCCAGCACGACAATGGCATCCGCCGCGGGAGGATGTTGCAAGTCCAGCGGCGCAGCCACCTGCAGGCTGGCAAGCAGACGCCCCCCGACAAACGGAGTCGACAACAAGTAGAGAGCAGCGAGAATGGCGCTCAGGCCCATGCGGCAGCGCGGACAGCGCCAGGCCAGGACAGCCAGCAAGGCAACAAAGACCCCGGGGGGGAGGAGAAAGGCAGCCAGGACATTGCCGAGAGTAAAGCCGAGCATGGCCGGCATTGTGGCGGTTTGACACGGGACCGGCAAGCCGCATAGAATTCGCGGTTTTCCAAGTTATCCGACCCGAGGCTGGACATGAAAACCTTTTCCGCCAAACCCCACGAGGTCAAGCGCGACTGGTTCGTGGTGGATGCCAGCAATCTTGTGCTGGGCCGCCTGGCTGCCGAAATCGCGCGACGCCTGCGTGGCAAGCACAAGCCCGAATACACCCCCCACGTCGACACCGGGGATTACATCGTGGTGGTGAACGCGGAGAAGATTCGCGTTACCGGCAACAAGGTTCTGGACAAGAAATATTATCGGCACTCCGGCTATCCCGGCGGCATCTACGAAACCACCTTCGGCAAGATGCAGGAACGTTTCCCGGGCCGCGCCCTGGAAAAGGCCGTCAAGGGCATGCTGCCCAAAGGCCCTCTGGGCTATGCCATGATCAAGAAAATGAAGGTGTACGCCGGGGCCGAGCATCCGCACACCGCCCAGCAACCGCAAACTCTCGAACTCAAGGCTTAAACCATGATCGGCAATTACAATTACGGCACCGGTCGGCGCAAGGAATCGGTGGCGCGTGTTTTCATCAAATCCGGATCCGGCGCCATCGTCGTCAACGGCAAGCCCATAGACGAATATTTCTCCCGCGAGACCGGCCGCATGGTGGCACGTCAGCCCCTCGTGGTCACGGAAATGACCGGCCGCTTCGACATCATGGTCAATGTGTCCGGCGGGGGTGAAACTGGCCAGGCCGGGGCGGTGCGCCACGGCATCACGCGTGCGCTGATCGACTACGACGCCAACCTCAAGCCCGCACTCAAGGCAGCCGGCCTGGTGACGCGAGATGCCCGCGCGGTCGAGCGCAAGAAAGTCGGCCTGCACAAGGCCCGTCGCCGCAAGCAGTTCTCCAAGCGCTAATCGCTGCCTTACAGCGACATTCGCGCAGCGAAGGCCCCGCCCAAGTGCGGGGCTTTTTTCTGCCTTGAATTCAGCCGCCCTGCAGGGCGGGGTGAGCCGCGGTCGGCTTGTCGAGGTGATAGCCCTGCACCAACTGCACACCCAGCTCCTTCAGCAGCGCCAACGTGCGCGCCTCCTCGACGTATTCGGCGACCACGGTCTTCTTGAGACCGCGCGCCACCTGGACGATGGCGCGCACAAACACCTGGTTGTCGGGATCGGCATACAGGTCGCGGATGAACATGCCGTCGATCTTGATGGTGTC
>JAJXXS010000195.1 GCA_021780975.1 Pseudomonadota bacterium | reverse complement strand
GCGCATCTCCTCGGAGTAGGCCTCCAGGATCACGCGCACCTCTTCGTTAATCCGGTCCTCAAGCGATAGCTCATCGATCAACCCAGCTGCCACCTTCGACTCCGTGCCTTTGGGGTCGCTGGTGGTAATCAGTTTGGCGTCGATCAGTTGCTTGACCGTGCGGCGGGCTAGGTACCCGATGTACTCGCGGGAGAAAATCATGGGCTAAAACACGAGAATACTGCATGGCCCGCCCGCCTGTACACCACCAGTGCGCCCTGAGCCCTGCGCAGGCGCGCGCTTCAGTCCCCAGACGCCTTGCGAGACAGGCTCAGATGCATCGCACCACCATGATTCGCGGCAGGCAGAACAGGCCTGCCCTCATTGATCTCCAGCACCCGCGGCTCGCGATCGCCCGGCGCCAGCACATCGACTTCCGTGCTCAACCACGCGCCGCTTGTCTGCCGCTCATTCCACCACACGGGCACTTCCACCGCGCACCGCGCCACGGACGTGCTTCGAACTCCCGGCGCCGTCTCCACTGGAACGATGCCGCTGCCCTGGGCGTCCCCAGTCCCCGGCACCACTCTGGCGCGGCACAGAATCATTGCGCCCGCCGGCAGATCCACCGGCAGTGGGGTACCAGACCGATGGTCTGGACAATCAGGGAAGGAACATGGGGCAATCGTCAGGTTTAGGCTGGAGAAGTCCCGAGCGTTGGCAGTTAAGACCGATGGCTCACTGATGCCTTTCCAAGCTCGTCCGGCAGTGTGGTTCTGGGCCCCGTGCTCAGTACAGTGATGACGTGCAGCCTCAGATGCTGGGGTTGGCGATCTCGTTTGGGAGACTACCTTTTTGCACGGTCCAGGCCGGCGCGGCGGGGCAGAAACGGAGTCGTCATGCCCAAGCAGCGCAACAAGGCTGTCAGCCTGCCCGTTATTGAGCCCAACGCCGCCGGAATCGACATCGGAGCGACGGAGATTTTCGTTGCAGTTCCTGCCGACCGCGATCCGGAACCTATTCGATGTTTCCCAACCTTCACCGTCGATTTGGAACGGCTGGCGGATTGGCTCCAGCAGTGCCATATCCGAACCGTGGCCATGGAATCGACCGGCGTCTATTGGATTCCACTGTTCCAGATTCTGGAGAAGCGCAAGATCGACGTGCGGTTGGTCAACGCCCATCACGTCAAGAACGTGCCTGGCAGGAAGACCGATGTTTCCGACTGTCAGTGGATTCAGCACCTTCATTCCGTGGGTTTGTTGCGCGGGTCCTTTCGTCCCGACGACGAAATTTGCGCGATCCGTTCGTTGTGGCGTCATCGTGACAACCTCATCCAGTTGGCCACCCTTCATCTCCAGCACATGCAAAAGGCTCTGGATCAGATGAATCTGCAAATTCATCACGTCATCAGCGATCTCGATGGAACCACTGGCTTGGCCATCATGGACGCGATCCTTGCTGGAGAACGCGACCCGCATAAGCTGGCTCAACTGCGTCACCCACGCATTCGCGCCAGCCAAGAGACCATCATCAAGTCGCTGGTCGGCGACTATCGTGAAGAGCACCTGTTCACACTCCGCCAATCTCTCAAAGCCTACCGGTATTACCAGGAGCTGATTCAGGAAGTTGACGTACAGGTCAAGGAAATGATGCAACGGCTTCCCTCGAAGGTTGCCGAAGGCGAACAGCCTCCGCAGGGAAACAAGCGCCGCGCTCGCAAGGTTCCGTGGAGGAATGAACCACCGCAATTGCGCGCGGACCTCTACCGGGCATTTGGAGTGGACCTAACCGAGATCCCCGGCATCAACTCCTTAACCGCACAAATGCTGCTCACTGAGATCGGCCCGGATCTCGCTCGATTCCCGAATGCCGCCGCCTTCTGCTCCTGGTTGCGGCTATGCCCAGACCCAAAGATCAGCGGCGGCAAAGTCCTGTCCTCTCGGACTCGCCCCACCAAGAATCGTGCCGCCCTTGCCCTGCGCGTGGCTACACAGGCGTTAAACCGCAGCGACAGTTTCCTCGGAGACCATTTCCGCCGTATGAAAGCACGCATGGGAACTCCAAAGGCCATGACCGCCACCGCTCACAAACTCGCTCGGATCATCTACCACATGGTCACCACCCAACAGGAATATGACGCCACCATCTTCCAACAGCAAGAGCAACGCCGGAGACAACAGAAATCAGCCAGACTGCACGCACAAGCAGCTGAGCTCGGATTCCAACTTGTGCCGATCAATTGTGTTCCTTAGGAGAGCGACCTGCCACTCCGCCGTATACATTGCACCCACCTGCGCCTGCAGACGCGCGCCCGCCATCCCCAGCGTCAATCCCACGAGCAGAAATTCCCATCGCCGCATGGTGCCCCTCCATGCCGCGTCTATCGGCTGCGGGAACGGAAAAGTTGATGTGCAGGACGCACAATGGCAGCCCAATCCCGGTACCTAGGTCATGCGCGCAGGCTCTCAGCCCCGGTGCGGACACTTCTCCGTATTCAGGCAACCCTCGGCCACGCGCAGCCGTTCCACCGGCTGGCCGCTCAC
>JAJXXS010000245.1 GCA_021780975.1 Pseudomonadota bacterium | reverse complement strand
ATCGGCGACCAGACGGCCATCCCGTTCCTTCAGCATCACCAGCATCGGCATGTCGGTGTACTGGCGGCAATATCCGTCGAAATACTCGCTCTTGCCGCGGTTGTGGAATTCGCTCAGGATGACATGACCCATGGCGATGGCCAGGGCCGCATCCGTGCCCTGCCTGGGAGCGAGCCAAAGGTCGCCGAATTTGACCATTTCGCCGAAGTCTGCCGATATGGCCACCGTCTTGGTGCCCTTGTAGCGCACCTCGGTGTAGAAGTGGGCGTCCGGAGTGCGGGTCTGCGGCACGTTGGAACCCCATACCAGCAGATAGGTCGAGTTGTACCAGTCGGCGGACTCGGGGACGTCGGTCTGCTCGCCCCAGACCTGGGGACTGGACGGCGGCAGGTCGCAGTACCAGTCATAGAAGGATAGGCATACGCCGCCGATCAGGGAGAGATAGCGCGACCCCGCCGCATAGCTCACCATGGACATGGCAGGGATGGGAGAAAAGCCGGCCACCCGGTCGGGACCGTACTCGCCGATGGTGGAGACATTGGCCGCGGCGATGATTTCCGTCACCTCGTCCCAGGTGGCCCGCACCATCCCACCCTGCCCGCGCACGGCCTTGTATTTCCTGGCTGTGGCGGGATCCTGGCTGATGGCCGCCCAGGCTTCCACCGGACCTTGGGTCTTGCGCGCCTCGCGCCACAATTCCATGAGGCGCCCGCGAACCAGCGGATACTTGAGCCGCTGCGCCGAATACACGTACCAGGAATAGGAAGCCCCGCGGGGGCAGCCGCGCGGCTCGTGATTGGGCAGGTCCGGACGCGTGCGCGGATAGTCGGTCTGCTGGGTTTCCCAGGTGATGAGGCCGTTCTTTACATAGATTTTCCAGCTGCACGAACCGGTGCAGTTCACCCCGTGCGTCGAGCGCACGATCTTGTCCTGCTGCCAGCGGCTGCGGTAGCCGTCCTCACAGCTGCGGTCCTCGTGGGTGACGACGCCGTGGCCGTTGGAAAACTCTGACTGATTCTTGCGGAAGAACATCAGTCGATCGAGAAAGTGACTCATTGCGCACTCCTTGTTGGATGGGCAGTCAGTGGCAGTTGGCAGTCATCAGCGATCGGTCGGCCGCTTAGGCACTGGATTTCTCTGCCAACTTTTTCCATCACGGATTCCGAATTTCCGCACCGCGGCGCAGATAGAACCACCAGTTCAGCACCAGGCACAGGGCGTAGAACACGGCGAACCCATACAAGGCGTTTTGCGGGCTGCCGGCCTTGATCTGACTTTTGATGACTTCGGGGGCGATGAACGATCCGTAGGCCGCCACGGCAGAGGTCCATCCCAGCACCGGCCCAGCCTGCTGACGGTCGAAGATGTAGCCCACGGAGCGGAAGGTGGAGCCGTTGCCTATGCCGCTGGCGGCGAAGAGCACCACGAAGGTGACGATGAATTGGGCAAAGAAATCTTCCGGGCTGGGCGAGTGGTAAGCCTGCATCAGCAGATAGCCGGCATAAACCGATGCCACGACCATGACGGCGGAGATGATCTGGGTGACGATGGCGCCGCCCACCTTGTCGGAGATCCAGCCGCCTACTGGGCGTATCAGGGCACCGACGAAAGGCCCGATCCAGGCATAGGTCAGGGCGGAGGGCGCTGCGGGATTCTTGACGTGGTGCCAGGTTTGGGTCGCTGCGTCGAAAAGGTGGTGCTGGCCGAAGATCACCGTGATGGACAGCGGCAGCGCCATGGAAAAGCCGATGAACGAGCCGAAGGTGAGCAGGTAGAGCACCGTCATCACCCAGGTGTGCTTGTTTTTGAAGATGGCAAACTGCCGCTCCAGGTTGGGCTTCATGTCGCCCAGCGCAGCCAGCTTCATCATCACCAGCGTCATGAGGATGATGAGGGGCATCGCCACCCACATGTTCAGCATCCCCAGCCCCGTGGGGGCCGGCAGGTAGAGATAAAGACCGAGGCCCAGCGGCAGGTAGGTAAGGGTGTAAAGCCAGGTGATCTTGAGGAAGGCCACCAGGGTGCTTTTAAGGCTGGGCGTGATCGGCAGCAGGTTGTTCATGCCGAACCACGCGGCCAGCGCCAGCGGCAGGAGCAGCAGCACCCAGACAAAGCCAGCATTCTGGATGTAGGTCGGCGTACCTGCGGCGATCTTGCCCAGGATCCAGCCACTGTCGCTGGCAAGGATCATCGCGGACCCTCCTGCGGCGCCGAACAGGCCGACGGTCATTACCAGGGGAATGACGATCTGCATGGTGGTGACGCCGAAATTTCCCAGACCGGCATTGATACCCAACGCGGTGCCTTGCAGCCGTTTGGGGAAGAAGGTGCTGATGTTGCTCATGGAACTGGCGAAGTTGCCGCCGCCGACGCCGGAAAAGAGGGCAAGCAGTTGGAAGACCCAAAGCGGCCATTCGGGATGCTGCAGGGCAATGCCGGTGCCTATGGCAGGCAGGCTCAGCATGGCCGTGGTGAGAAAGATGGTGTTGCGCCCACCGCCGATGCGTATGAAAAAGGACGAGGGGAT
>JAJXXS010000382.1 GCA_021780975.1 Pseudomonadota bacterium | reverse complement strand
TTATAACCGGGTGGCCTGGGCGCAGACCTATTTGAAGCAGGCTGGGTTGCTCGAAATTACTGGCCGTGGCTCATTTCGCGTCACTGAGCGAGGAAACCAAGTTCTGGCTTCTAGACCAGCCCGTATAGACATGAAGTTTCTAGAACGGTATCCGGAATATATTGCTTTCCGTAACCGCGGAAAAAATAACGAAGACAAAGAGGGGCCGGAACAACCCGCGATGGAGACAGTGGTGTCCGAGTCGACACCAGAAGAATTGCTTGAGTCGGGGTATCGGGAATTACGGTCTGCCCTGGCTAGTGAATTGCTTCAGCAGGTCAAAGCCGCATCACCCGCATTCTTTGAACGGGTGGTCGTTGAACTCTTACTGCGCATGGGATATGGCGGCACGCAGGAAGAGGCGGGGCGCGTGGTCGGAAAGAGTGGTGATGGAGGTATCGATGGGATCATCAATGAAGATCGGCTGGGGTTGGACGTGATCTATATACAAGCCAAGCGCTGGGATGCGGATGTAGGCCGACCTGAAATCCAGAAATTTGTGGGCGCGTTGGCTGGCAACAAAGCCAACAAAGGCGTTTTCATCACCAGTTCTGGGTTTTCTAAAGGCGCTGTTGACTACGCTTCGCAAGTGAATCACAGGGTTGTACTGATCGACGGACCCATGCTGGCGGAATTGATGATGGACCACGATCTGGGTGTTTCTACCAAGGATGTCTACACGGTGAAGCGCCTGGACACCGACTATTTCGAAGAAGACTGACCCATGAGCCGCATCGGCCCGACCTTCGCCGCGCTCCAGGCGCAGCACAAGAAAGCCCTCATCCCCTTCATCACCGCGGGCGATCCCGAGCCCGCGCTCACCGTGCCGCTCATGCACGCCCTGGTGGCGGGCGGGGCGGACATCATCGAGCTGGGGGTGCCGTTTTCCGACCCCATGGCCGATGGCCCGACCATCCAGCGCGCCTCCGAGCGCGCACTGGCGCACAAGGTGGGGCTGCGCGATGTGCTGGGCATGGTCAAGACTTTCCGCCAGACCAATGCGGCGACGCCGGTGGTGCTGATGGGTTACGCCAATCCCATCGAACACATGGGCTACGAGTCCTTTGCCCAGGCGGCGAGCGCGGCGGGGGTGGACGGCGTGCTGACGGTGGACATTCCAC
This sequence comes from Pseudomonadota bacterium, assembly GCA_021780975.1. GTDB lineage: Bacteria > Pseudomonadota > Gammaproteobacteria > Burkholderiales > Thiobacillaceae > JAJXXS01. The sequence continues at coordinate 9,191 of JAJXXS010000382.1, read as the reverse complement.
CGGAAGAGAGCCTGGGCGTGGCGGACGTGTTCGCCGAGCATGGGCTCGACCCCATTTATCTGCTTTCACCCACCACGCCGGAAGCGCGCATGGACGTCGTTGCGAAGCTGGCGCGTGGCTTCGTCTACTATGTCTCGCTCAAGGGCGTGACTGGCGCGGCGCACCTCAACCTCGACGAAGTGGCGCAGAAGATACCGCTGCTGCGCCAGCATTGCGGCCTGCCCGTGGGCGTGGGCTTCGGCATCCGCGATGCCGCCACGGCGCGCGCCATCGCGGGGCTCGCCGACGCCGTGGTGGTGGGCAGCCGGGTGATCCAGGAAATCGAGAACTCCCCCAGGGAAAAAATTGCGGAGAACGTGACGGCCCTCATGGCCGCGTTGAGAAAAGGGATGGATGCAGCATGAGCTGGTTTCAGAAATTATTGCCGCCCAAGATCCAGCGGCGCGCGCGCGAGAACAAGAAGTCGGTGCCGGAAGGCCTGTGGAGCAAGTGCCCGGCCTGCAACGAAGTGCTGTACAAGGCCGACCTGGAGAACAACCTGGAGGTCTGCCCCAAGTGCGGCCACCATCATCGCATCGGCGCGCGCAAGCGCCTGGACGTGTTTCTCGACGCCGAAGGGCGCCATGAAATCGGCGCCGAGATCAAGCCGCTCGATCCGCTCAAGTTCAAGGACAGCAAGAAGTATCCCGAGCGCCTCAAGGAAGCGCAGGCGGCCACCGGGGAGGGCGACGCCCTGGTGGTGATGGGTGGCGCCGTCAAGAGCGTGCCGGTGGTGGCGGCGGCCTTCGAATTCAAATTCATGGGCGGCTCCATGGGGTCGGTGGTGGGCGAGCGCTTCGTGCGGGGCATCGATGCCGCCATAGAATCGAAGAGCGGCTTTGTCTGCTTCGCCGCCAGCGGCGGTGCGCGCATGCAGGAAGGCCTGTTCTCGCTCATGCAGATGGCCAAGACGAGCGCCGCGCTCACCCACCTGGCGCGCGCCCGCCTGCCCTTCGTCTCCGTGCTGACCGACCCGACCATGGGCGGCGTCTCCGCCAGCTTCGCCATGCTGGGCGACCTCATCGTGGCCGAGCCCAGTGCCCTCATCGGCTTCGCCGGCCCGCGCGTGATCGAGCAGACCGTGCGTGAAACTCTGCCGGAAGGTTTCCAGCGCGCCGAATTCCTGGTGGAAAAGGGCGCCGTCGACCGCATCGTCGACCGCCGCAAGATGCGCGACGAACTGGCCTGCTCGCTGGCCATGCTCATGGGACGCGCCGTGCGCGCCGCCTGAGCCCACGACCGACGCGGCCGGGGGCCGCTTGCGCATGCTGCTGGCCGACTGGCTCGCCTATCTGGAAACGCTGCATCCCAAGGCCATGGAGCTGGGACTGGAGCGCGCGCGCCGGGTGCAGGCGGCCATGGGTCTGCTGCCCGCCTTTCCCATCGTCACCGTGGCCGGCACCAACGGCAAAGGTTCCACCTGCGCCTACCTGGAGGCGATGCTGACCGCGGCCGGCTACCGGGTGGGGCTCTACACGTCGCCGCATCTGCTGCGTTACCACGAGCGCGTGCGCATCGGCATGCGCGCGGCGGACGACGCCGCGCTGATCGCCTCGTTCGAGGCGGTGGAGCACGCGCGGCGCGGGGTGCCGCTGACCTACTTCGAGTTCGGCACGCTGGCGGCGCTATGGCATTTCGGCCGCGCCGCCGTGGACGTCGCCGTGCTGGAAGTGGGCCTGGGCGGTCGCCTGGACGCGGTGAACCTGTTCGACGCCGACGCCGCCATCGTCACCACCGTGGACCTCGACCACATGGAATACCTAGGGCCGGACCGCACAGCCATCGGGTTCGAGAAGGCGGGGGTCTATCGTCCCGGCCGTCCCGCCATCTGCGCCGATCCGGCGCCGCCGCAAACTCTGCTGGATCACGCCGCAGCCATCGGCGCGGACCTGCGTTGGGCCGGGCGGGACTATCAGTTCGAGGCGCGCGCCGGCGCGTGGCGCTGGCAGGGCCGCGAGGGCGTGCTGGAAAATCTGCCCGCGCCAGCGCTGGCCGGGGCCTATCAACTGAGCAACGCCGCGGCGGCGATCGCGGCCCTGCAGGCTCTGCAGGGCAGGCTTGCCGTGCCGCGCCCGGCCATCGAACAAGGCCTGCGCGAGGCGCGTCTGGCGGGGCGCTTTCAGCGCGTGGCCACGGCGCCGGAAGTCTATCTGGACGTGGCCCACAATCCGCAGGCGGCGCGCGCGCTGGCCGCCAATCTCGCGGCGCAGCCGTGCGCCGGCCGCACCCTCGCGGTGGCGGGGATGCTGGGGGACAAGGACAGGGTGGGGGTGCTGCGGGCGCTGGCGCCAGCGGTCGACGCATGGTTTGTGGCCGGCCTCGGCGGCGCGCGCGGCGGCAGCGCGCAATGGCTTGCCGATGCGCTGCGTGAGGCGGACCCGTTCGCCCACGCGGGCTTGCACGCGCATCCGGCCGCTGCCCTGGCGGCGGCGCTTAAGGCGGCACAGGCTGATGATAGAATCGTCGTTTTCGGATCGTTCCACACGGTGGCCGCCGTGCTGGAAGCCCACCTAGAATGGCAGCTCAGCTGACGGAAGAGGAATTCAAGCGCCGCGCCCGCCGCCGGCTCATCGGCGCGGTGGCGCTGGTGGTGCTGGCAGTCGCGGTGCTGCCCAAGTTGCTGCAGAACCAGCCGCCGCCGGCGGGCGGCCTGGCAGTGGAGATGCCGCCGCCGGTTGCGGCGCAGGCGCCCTCTAATGCTACGCAGGACGAACGGGCGGCACCGGCCTCCAGCGCGCCGTCGACCAGCTCCCAGAAGGAGGTTGCGCCTGCCGCCCCCACGCCCGAGTCTGCAGAACGCACGGCCGCGCAAGCCTCGCCGGCAAAAAAAACGGCGCCTGCGGCCCAAGCTGTCTCCAACAAGACGTCGGCCGCGCCGGCAACACCCACTGCGGGGTCCGGAAACCCGACTTATGTGGTGCAGGTGGGCGCGTTTAGCGATGCTGCGAATGCGAGCAAGCTCAAGACGCGCATCGTCGCCCTCAAGCTGCCGGCCTACACGGACAAGATCAATGGCATGACCCGCCTGCGCGTGGGGCCCTTCGCCGGCAAGGCTGCGGCCGAGCACGCCGCTGCCCTGATGGCCATGCAGGGCATTTCGGGACGCGTCGAAACGCCATGAACGCGCTGGACTGGATCATCCTGCTGATTCTCGTCGTGGCCATCATCCAGGGCCTCATGCGCGGACTGGTGCTGGCGCTGTTCTCGCTGGTGGCGTGGATCGGGGCTTTCCTCGGCGCCAAATGGGGGGCCATGCTGCTCGCGCCCCATCTGCCGGTTGACAGCCCCGCGCTGCGCTATTTCGCCGCGTTCGCAATTCTGTTCCTGGTGCTCGCCGCGCTGGCCATCCTTGCCGGCCACCTCGTCAAGCGCCTGGTGGAAGCGGCGGGGCTCGGAGTCCTCGATGTCGTACTGGGTGGGGCCTTTGGTTTGCTCAAGGGCGGCGTTATTCTGGTGGGGCTGACCCTGGCGGCAGGCCTGACCCATCTGCCGGAGACCAGCCTCTGGCGAACTGCGCTGTTCAGCGGAGCGCTGGAACGCCTGGCTTTGCTGAGCAAGCCCCTGCTGCCGCCCGATCTGGCCAGATATATCCAATACAGGTGAGTTATGTGCGGAGTCATCGGCATTGTCGCCAACACCCCAGTGAACCAGCTGCTCTATGACGGCCTGATGGTGCTGCAGCACCGCGGCCAGGATGCGGCGGGCATCGTCACGGTGGAGGACAACCGTTTTCACATGCACAAAGGCAAGGGCTTCACGCGCGACGTCTTCCGCACGCGCGACATGCGCGAGCTGCTGGGCAACATGGGCGTCGGCCATGTGCGCTATCCGACCGCGGGCAGCGCGACGAGTGCTGCCGAGTCGCAGCCGTTCTACGTCAACTCCCCCTTCGGCATCGTGCTGGGGCACAACGGCAATCTCACCAATACGGATGAACTTAAGGAGGCGCTGTTTCGCGACGATCTGCGCCACGTCAACACCAATTCGGATTCCGAGGTGCTGCTCAACGTCCTGGCGCACGAGCTGCAGGTGCGCAGCAAGGGTGCGCGCCTGGAGCTCGCGACCATCTTCGACGCCGTGGCGGCGGTGCACAAGCGCTGCCGCGGCGCCTATGCGGTGGTGGCGATGATCGCCGGCTACGGCCTGCTCGCCTTCCGCGATCCGCACGGCATCCGCCCGCTGGTCATCGGCATCAACGAGCTCGACGATGCCGCCGAATACATGGTGGCCTCGGAGTCGGTGGCCATCGATGCGCTTGGCTTCAAGCTGCTGCGCGACGTGGCGCCGGGCGAGGCGGTGTTCGTCGATTTCGACCGCCGCCTGCACAGCCGCGTGTGCGCTCCCGCCAGCCAGCTCAACCCCTGCATCTTCGAATACGTCTATCTGGCGCGGCCGGACTCGGTGATCGACGGCATCTCCGTCTACAGCACGCGCCTGCGCATGGGCGTGGCGCTGGCCAAGAAGATCCAGCGCGACTTCGCCCATCTCAAGATCGACGTGGTCATCCCCATCCCCGACACCAGCCGGCCGTCGGCCCTACAGCTGGCCAATCAGCTCCAGCTCGAATATCGCGAAGGCTTCATCAAGAACCGCTACATCGGCCGCACTTTCATCATGCCGGGGCAGACCCAGCGGCGCAAATCCGTGCGCCAGAAGCTCAACGCCATCGCCGAGGAGTTCAAGGGCAAGAACGTGCTGCTGGTGGACGATTCCATCGTGCGCGGCACCACCAGCCGGGAGATCGTGCAGATGGCGCGCGACGCCGGGGCGCGCAAGGTGTTCTTCGCCTCCGCCGCACCGCCGGTGCGCTATCCCAACGTCTACGGCATCGACATGCCGACGCGCTCGGAACTGCTGGCCTACAACCGCAGCGACGACGAGATCGCGCGCGAGATCGGCTGCGACGCGCTCATCTACCAGGATCTCGCCGATCTGGTCGAGGCGGTCCAGGCGGGCAGCACGCGCATCAAGGACTTCGACACCTCGTGCTTCGACGGCCGCTACCTGACCGGCGACATCACGCCTGCCTACCTCGATTACATCGAGGCGCTGCGCAACGGCCAGGCGCCCAGCCTGCCGGCGTTGTCCACCCAGCAGCTGGACCTGAATCTCGCTTCTGCGCAGGCTTGACCGCGGCACGCGCGGCGCGCATCATCCCTGCACGCGCCGATTTGACGACAGCTTGCGGGCGCGAAACAAATGCGGCTAAAGCGTGACGAAAAGCCCGTCGCCTTCAGCTGCGGGCTTTTTTCGTTTTGGAGACCCGTATGACCCCTGACGACTACGATTTGGCGACCCTGGCGGTGCGCGCGGGCACCACGCGCAGCCAGTTCCACGAGCATTCCGAGGCGCTCTTCCTCACCTCCAGCTTCGTCTTCGACAGCGCGGCCCAGGCCGCCGCGCGCTTCAAGGGCGAGGAGGCCGGGCCCATCTACGCGCGCTTCACCAATCCCACGGTGGGCATGTTCGAGACGCGCTTGGCCGCCCTCGAAGGCGCCGAGCGCTGCGTCGCCTTCGCCTCCGGCATGGCCGCCATCCTCGCCACCGTGATGGGCCTCATGAAGGCGGGCGAGCATGTGGTGGCCTCGCGCTCGCTGTTCGGCGCCACGGTGCAGCTGTTCAGCAACATCCTCGGTCGGTTCGGGGTGGAGACCACCTTCGTCTCCGCCACCGACCCGCAGGAATGGCAGCGCGCGCTGCGTCCCAATACGCGCCTGTTCTTTGTCGAGTCGCCGTCCAATCCGCTCACCGAGGTGAGCGACATCGCGGCGCTGGCTGCCATCGCCAAGGCCCAAGGCGCCTGGCTGGCGGTGGACAACTGCTTCTGCTCGCCCGCCCTGCAGAGGCCCTTGCAACTGGGCGCCAATCTCGTCATCCATTCCGCCACCAAGTATCTCGACGGCCAGGGCCGCGTGCTGGGCGGCGCGGTGCTGGGCAGCAAGGAACTGCTGGAGGGCGTGTTCGGCTTCCTGCGCACGGCCGGGCCGACGCTCTCGGCCTTCAACGCCTGGGTGCTGCTCAAGGGCATGGAAACCCTGGCGCTGCGCATGGAGCGCCACTCCCAAAGTGCCCTTGCGCTGGCGTCCTGGCTGGAGGCGCAGCCCTGGGTGGCGCGCGTGCTCTATCCCGGCCTGCCGAGCCATCCCCAGCACGCGCTCGCCATGCGCCAGCAGAAGACCGGCGGCGGCATCGTCTCTTTCGAGGTGAAGGGTGGGCGCGAAGCGGCCTGGCGCATCGTCGATGGCACGCGCATGCTTTCCATCACCGCCAACCTGGGCGATGCCAAGACGACCATCACCCATCCCGCCACCACGACGCACGGCCGCCTGAGCGAGGAGCAGCGCGCCGCCGCGGGCATCGGCGAGGGCCTGCTGCGCGTGGCGGTGGGGCTGGAGAGCGTGGCCGACATCCAGGCCGACCTCTTGCACGGCGCGCGCGCATGAGGCACGCCTGGCTGTGGCTGCTGGGCCTGCTCGCCTGCGGGGCGGCGCAGGCGGCGGACATGATCCGCCTGGTGTACCAGGACAGCGACCCGGGCACGGCGCCTTATGTCACGCGCATGCTCATCACGCCGCAGTTCATGCGCATCGACCACGGCCGCGACGGCGAGGACTTCATCCTGCTCGACCGGGCGGCACGCAGGGTCTACAGCGTGAGCCGTGACACGCGCCAGATTCTGCTGCTCAAGCAGGCCCGCGTGGCCGCGGTGCTGCCGCACCCCTGGCGCGTGGAAAGCCGCGTCACTCCCTTGCGCCCGGGCACGCAGCGCCAGGAAATCCGCGTCAACGGCAAGCTGTGCGCAACCCTGGTGGTGACGGGCAAGCTCTTTCCCGCCGCCGTCGCCGCGCAGCGCGAGTACCTGCAGGTGCTCGCGGCGACGCAATGGCGCACCTGGCAGAACACGCCGGTGGACATGCGCGACCCCTGCGACCTGGCCTTGCAGGTGACGGACATCCCCGTGCAGTTCGCCCACGGCCTGCTGCTGCAGGAGCAGGATGCCGACGGCCGCCTGCGCAGCATCCAGGAGGAGGGCAGGGTGCCGCTCGATCCCAAACTGTTCGTGCTGCCCCGGGGCTACCAGACCCTGGATCCCGCCAAGCTCCTGGCCGGCGCGCGCTGAGGTTCAAGCCTCCAGGTAATTCAGCGCGCAGCCTGCAGCGTCGCAGCTGAGCCAGCCCGTGCGCGCGTCCCAATCCGGCAGTACCCAGCGCTCGCATGCGCGCCCGCGCAGCATCAGCGCATGGCGCGCCGGGCGGTGGGTGTGGCCGTGGATCAGGCGGGCGCAATCCGCGGTTTCCAGCGCGGCTTCCACCGCGGCGGGCGTCACGTCCATGGCGGCCATGGGCTTGTGGCCCTGGGCCTGGCGGCTGGCCGTGCGCAGACGGCGCGCGATGGCCTTGCGCAGCGCCAGGGGCAGGGCGCGGAAGCCGCCCTGCACCCAGGGCCGGCGGGCGACGGCGCGGAAGCGCTGGTAGGCGAGGTCTTCCGTGCACAGGCTGTCGCCGTGCATGAGCAGGGTGGGCGTGCCATAGAGGTCGACCACGCTGGGGTCGGGCAGCAGGGTCAGTCTGGCGCGGCGGGCGTAGTCTGCGCCGAGCAGGAAATCGCGGTTGCCCGCCATGAAGAAAATCGGCGTGCCGGCGGCGGCAAAGGCGACCAGGCGCGCCGCCACTTCGGCATGCAGCGGTTCGGCATCGTCGTCGCCGATCCAGGCCTCGAACAGGTCGCCGAGGATGTAGAGCGCGTCGCTGTGGCCCTGCAGGCGGTCGAGCAGCGCGTAGAGGCGCGCCGTGATGTCGGGCCGGCCGGGCTCCAGGTGCAGGTCGGAGATGAAATGCGTCGCGCCGCCGCGGCCGGCGCTGGCAGCGTTCAGGCGATTTCTTCCACGCGCTCGATGACGACGGCGTCCACCGGCACGTCCTGATGGCCGGCACGGTTGCCGGTTTTCACCTTGCCGATCTTGTCCACCACGTCCTGTCCCTCCACCACGCGGCCGAACACGCAATAGCCGAAGCCTTGCGGCGTCGGGGCGGTGTGGTTGAGAAAGCCGTTGTCGGCGACGTTGATGAAGAATTGCGCGGTGGCCGAATGGGCATTGGGCGTGCGTGCCATGGCGATGGTGTAGACGGCGTTCTTGAGGCCGTTGGCGGCCTCGTTTTCCACCGGCGCGCGCGTGGCCTTCTGCTCCATGCCCTCTGTGAAGCCACCGCCCTGGATCATGAAGCCGTCGATCACGCGGTGGAAGATGGTGCCGTCGTAGAAGCCGTCGCGCACATAGGCGAGAAAGTTTTCCACCGTCTTGGGGGCGCGCTCCGCGTCCAGTTCCAGGGTGATGGCGCCGAGGGAAGTGTGCAGCTTGATCATGGCAGGCTTTCTATAAGCAGGGGTGGAAGGATTATTTTGTCGCCGTAGGGGCAGGTGTCTTTGCGGGGGCTGGAATGAAGCCTTTGTTCGCCGCGAGCATGCGGTTCAAGGTGTCGAGCTTGCCCTGCAGGGCGGGACTGCCGCCTTTGAGCTGCAGCGCGCGCGCATAGGCGTCGGCCGCCATGCGGGCGTAGAGGTCGCCCAGGTTCTCCTCCGCCGTGGCATAGCCGGGGTGGGTGTGGATGGCCATCTCCAGGGCGTTCTTGGCATCCTCATATTTGCCCTGGGCGGCGTACAGCACGGCGAGGTTGTTGTAGGGCTCGGGCAGCTCGGGATAGTCCTGGGTCAGGCCGATGAACACCGCGATGGCGGCGTCGGTCTTGCCCTGTTCGCTCAGGATCAGGCCCTTGATGAAGCGCACCTGGGCGTCCTTGGGATTCTGCGCCAGGTATTGGTCGGCCTGCGCGAGCGCGCCCGCGAGGTTGCCCTGGCGGAACATCTGCTCGATGTTCTGGGTCTCGTCCGCGCGCGCGGCGGCAACCGTCAGGCACAGGGCGGCGAAGAGGGCGAAGCGACGCAGACGACTCATGGGGTATACTCGCTGGGCGTTGTTCAAGCTTGCGGATTTTAACAATATCGGCGCGCCGCCGACAGCCGCGCCGCGCTCCCGGCCCGTTTGCCATGCAGACCCTCTACAACAGCCTCACCCGCCGCAAGGAAGAATTCGTCCCCATCGAGCCCGGCCGCGTGCGCCTCTACGTGTGCGGCATGACGGTGTACGACTACTG